>CAZXKH010000175.1:0-4924 GCA_964641385.1 uncultured Clostridia bacterium
CAGGGCACAGGATACAGTAAAGTTCAGCACCTTATACTTGGTGGAATTAACTCCCGCTGAATGAGCAGCCTCCTGGTTTTGACCGATGGCCTTGAAGGCCACACCCACCTTGCCCTTGGTAATCAGATAGAGCACTATATAACTAATAATGGTCAGCACAAAGATGGTGTAAAAGTATGGTGTCCGATCCGCTGTATCAAAGAGGAGGGGAACATTTAACCCCAGCCATCCCCTGGTCAAATCAACCATATTTGCTGTTAGGGCCAGCATGGTCAACCCCACAAACCAGGCCATAACTGCAGCAAAGATCCCTCGTAGACGCAGTGTCAATAGACCGGTTAAAAAACCAACCAGGGCAGCAGCAAGACCACCACAAATCAGTCCGGCCCAGGGAGAGATGCCTATCCTGGAGACCATTAAAGCAGATGTATAGGCACCAAGCCCCATAAAAGCAGCATAACCAAAGTTAACGATATTTATATAGCCAACTGTAAAATCAAAACCCATGGCCAGGGTACCAAAAACCATGGCTGAAATCATAAGATGAATAATATATTGATCCTCTACTATCAGGGGTATTAACCCCAAGAATATAATCGCCAACAGCCCCAGTGGAGTAAAACCAATATTTCCAAAAAACCCTAGTATATTCTTCTTTTCTTTGCTGGCTGTATTATTCATTCTATCACCTCTCCCAGACGCCTTTAACGCTCTTACCAAAGATACCAGAGGGTTTAAATAGTAGCAGCAGAATAATGACCGTCAAACTCACCACATCCTGCCAGCCGGCCCCCAGGCCGTAGTAAGAGGCTGTCTCCAACATGCCGACGATAAAGCCACCAACAATGGTTCCACCAACATTGCCCAGACCTACCAGAATAACCACAAACCATGATTTATAAAGAGGCATGATCCCCATGGTGGGATAGGCAGGGTTAATGGATAAAAGTGCCGCCCCTGCAATACTGGCCAGCATTGTTCCCAGGGCAAAGGTTAAAATATGAACCTTCTTTAAATCAATACCCATCAGCATGGCGCCAGTCTCATGCTCGGATACAGCACGAATAGAGTTGCCGGTCTTGGTTCTGGTTAAAAAGAGCCAGAAGACAGCAACCACAATCATGGCGATAATAAATCCGACTATTCTATCCAGGGAAATATTCATTCCGGAAATAAAACCAACACTGCCCCTCCAGTAGTGACTGATCCCCCTGTAATCAACACCCATTACCAGCTGGGCCAGATTCTGAAGGGTAATGGATAAACCCACCGTTAATAAGAAGCTGTTCAGAATCCAGTTGCCCTTCGAGCGTATTCTCAGGGGGTAGAAAACAGCCCTTTCTATTATCACGCCACACAAAAAACCACCAATGGCAGCCAGGACTATTACCAGCAGGGGATTAAGTCCCAGAATAGCACTGCCAAAAAATGCAAAATAGGCCCCCAGCATATAAAACTCACCGTGGGCAAAATTTGGAATATTCATAACCCCAAAGATCAGAGATAAACCCATGGCCATCAGGATATACATCCCACCTCTGAGCATTCCTGTTACAAATAAATCCCAGACAGAAGCAAAGGTCATCGACTTCAACTCCTTATAAACTATTATCTACGGTGTCCAGTAATTATTGATTCAGAATAATTAAAATAATTGCTTTATTTTTTACGCTATTAATCCCACCCCCCGCTATTCTGCAGATAGTTGTAAAAATTTAAAATAATAAATGAAATTGAACAAAACCTCTGTCCTATCCAGGCAACCTTACAGCACACAAATTAGAAGGATAAATCAGAAAATATACTTCAAAGCCCAAATAACCAAGAAAAACAATTATTCAGCTCAAAGCCATCGTTATTCTCAACATTTTCTGTTTTGCAGGAACACTGAAACCAGTAGGGCTTTTAATCATTTTACTTCCAAAATCTATGAAAAAAGAATCGTTATTTTATATTATAATGGGAATAACATGATATTGCAATGTATTATATTATAACAATAATGTATTATCCTATTTAAATAAATTATTGCTGAAGAAAAAGATTAATTATTCAAATATAACTGACAAAGGAATATTTATTATAAAGGTTCTCAATCTTTGAAAACCTCCAGATAGAGGATAGCTATTGGTCCCTTGCTAATTAATACTTAGGCCCAGGGATAGAAAAAAACAGAGACTCTATATATTATTATATGCAATTATAATTCCATTTCCTTTAGCTTTAAAGAAACCATGATTGAGAATTGAAAGCTATCATTGAGGTGCTCACCGGCTTAAGTGATGGCAACTAAGAATAACCCTGATATAAAATAACCATATTTCTAAAATACTGTAATTTTAAATCTTCTGCAATTTCATTATGAGATATTTCAGGAAAAAAAAACTGCCTTAACCAGTATTATAGATGGCCTGCTGGATATTTGTATCAAAATGAGATTCTATCTCATTTTGAGATACAGAGGTCAACCCCCACTTTTTCAGCTTTCGGTAAAGGGTGGCCCGACTAACACCAAGCTCCTCAGCTGCTTTTCGCTTCCCATCACCTGTGGCTCCATATTTTTTTAAAGCAGCCAGTATAGCCTGTTTTTCCAGCTCCTCCAGCGAAAGCAGGTTTTTTCTGTGGCCCGACCTTTTCATATTTTCCTTGAGTATATTCTGGGGCAGACTTTCCCTGCCGATTACCTCACCCACCTCAATATTGACCGCATATTCAATGGCATTCTCCAGTTCGCGAACATTACCCGGCCAGGAATAGTTTAATAGTATTTTGCGTGCCTCATGGCTAAAACCCTTTAAATTCTTGTTTAACCTAAAGGTATAACGATCAAAGAAAAATTGCATTAGGATCGGTATATCATCCCGCCTCTCCCTTAAAGGTGGGATAAAGAAGGGTATAACATTGAGGCGAAAGTACAGGTCCTCTCTGAATGCGCCCTCACTAATCTTCTGTTCAAGGTTCTGATTGGTGGCAGCGATGATGCGCACATCGACAGGAATCTTTTTCACACCACCCACTCGTTCTATTTCGCGCTCCTCAAGTGTTCGCAAGAGATTAACCTGTAGATGGGAGGGCATATCACCAATTTCATCCAGGAAGATGGTGCCTCCATCAGCCAATTCAAACTTGCCGGGCTTGCCCTTCTTTTTGGCCCCGGTAAAGGCTCCCTCGGCATAACCAAAGAGCTCACTTTCCAGCAGTGATTCTGGCAGTGCACCACAGTTTAAGGCAATAAAGGGTTTATCACTACGGTTGCTGGCATTATGTATCGCCTTGGCAAAGAGTTCCTTGCCTGTACCGCTATCACCTCTGATCAGGATTGTGGAATCAGTTGTTGCCACACGCCGCATCCGCTTCTTAAGTTTAACCAGCTCATCACTAATCCCTCTGATACCCTCAAAGGTATGTTTCTTTTCCTCCTGAAAAAATCGGTTGGCGATTCTTTGAATCTCCTCTACCTTGCGAAAGGAGATTACTGCACCAATGGTTATACAGGCCCTTTTTAAGGGGGTAATGGTACAGATTAGACGCAATCTTTTATCACCCTTCTGGTAAACCAGTTCCTGTTCATGATACTGGTCGGAACCCTGAACCTCTTTATGGATTGAAGGAAGACTGAGAGCCGAAAAAAGATCTTCAATATTGGTATTGATGGCTTTCTCTCCGTCAATTTCCAGTATTTTAATGGCAGAGTCATTAATATGACAGACATCACCATTCTCGTCCAGAGCAATAATCCCCTCATGGACAGAATTAATCATACCCTTAAACTGTTTTACCATATAGGTTACTCTTTCCTTCATCTCCCTCTCACCTATGGTGCTACTTACAAAGGAGGCAATATTCATTAAGAAACGGCTCAATTTACTGCTGGTATTAAGCATGCGGTCTTTAAGTTGATTATCAAAGGCAAAGAGCCACAGGCTACCAATATTCTCCTCATTAAAGTTGATAGGACACACCAGAGCAGCCCGCACCCTGCACTCAGAGCGATACTCACATTTTTCGCAGACAGCGGTTGTGTTCGGTTCATCAACTTCAATTACTTCCTGTGGTGATGATTGAAGCAGCTTGCTGGTGATAGATCCTTCACCATAAACAAAACCTACCTGCTCCCTGTACTTCCCCGTGCCGGCAATTACCTCCAGGTTATCATCTATAATTGCTACCTCATAATCGATTACTGCCGCAATGGCCTCCACTATTTTCTGTGCAAAGTCCTTCATGGCCTTGAGCCTTGACTCCTTAGACACAGACGCAACCTCCTTTCAGTAGAACTTTCAGCTAACAGAATATAATTAATAATCCGCCTTGAAAGAGAAATAATTGATCCCCTTACCTGTGAAAAAAACAAATCTTCCAAAAATTAATTCCATTCTTCCAATAATAACGCATAAAGCTTCGCCCAACACATCTTCTCTCCATTACTGCCAGGATATGCTGCCTCAGGCCATGTCTTTAAGGATCCTCCTGTTTAAAAAAAGTGGTCAGATACTCATATATTTCTGCTTTCTCTGTCCTTAGCAGTTTATGGAGGTAAAGTCTCTCTCTTTGATCTTTTAATGTACTGGGGTAGCTGGCATTTATTTATGCTCTTACTTTCTGGTATAGTCTTCAAAGACCCTCTTTAACCTGCTACTAAGAGGACCGGGACTGCCTCCTCCCACCTGACAGCCATCAACCTCTACTATGGGCATGACCTCTGTATTGGTGCCGGTTAAAAATAACTCATCGGCAGTAAAGAGTTCCTGGGCCTTAATGCTTCTCTCCCTAAGGGGGATATTTTCCTGCTTAATCAGATCTATGACTACATTGCGGGTGATTCCTTCCAGAATTAGATTATTGGCAGGGGGAGTGCTAATCAGCCCCTCCTTAATAAGAAAAATATTGCTGCTGGAACCCTCCATAACCCTGCCCTCCCTAA
>CAZXKH010000176.1:0-4853 GCA_964641385.1 uncultured Clostridia bacterium
GAAAAATACCAATAGATTAAAGATTGATCAGAGAAAATCATGGTAAATTTTTTTTAATCCAAAGCGTGCAGTACCCAACCTTCTCAGTATAATAATATAATAACATAGACTAAGCCCTGACTCAAATATATTACATGGTTATTTACCTGCCCTGGTGTTAAAATATTTTCCAGTCTGCATCTTAAAGCTTTACAGTCCAAATAAATACCACATATTTTTAACATTATATCTTAAAATAAACATAACTACCGTTGTTATTCAGTGAAAACAGAACTTACACAAAGTTCATTGTAGATAATCAGATTTAAATATGCTATGATCGTTATAAAGCACTAAAAGGAGAGAAAAACATGAAAAAATATCCTACTCTAATACTCTTTCTTTTATTTATCTGTATTACAATTACTCCACATACCTTTGCCCAAACCAAAAGTTACGATTATCAGGACCACTGGGCTCAGATCTACATTGAAGAAATGCTGGAAAAGGAAATAATGACACTGGACGAAAGTAACAATTTTAGGCCCGCAGAGATGATAACCAGAGGTGAATTTGCAGTTGCTATGAGTAACCTCTTAGATCTCAAACCCTACCGAGGAAAACAGATCTTCAGTGATCTGGAGGAATATCCAGATAGGGATATTATTGAGGCCCTGGCAGAAAAAGAACTACTAACAGGATACCCTGAAGGCAACTTCCTGCCTGACCTTGAAATATCCAGTGGAGAAGCAGCAACACTTTTAATTCGAGTTCTTAATGTTGAAAAAAAAGAACATCAACCTCCTGCCAGGTTTATCGAAAGAGACTCCAGTCACTGGTCCACAAAGAACCTGCTGCTGTCAGAGAGCCTGGATTTATTAACAACAACAAACCACAGGCAGTATATTACCAGAGCTGAGGCTGCAAGAATGATCTCCCGGTTAAAGGAGCTGGAGACAATCTCAGCAAATATAAATGATGTGTATCCCCTTTCCCAAAAAATTGCTGTTAACAGTGAAGCAGAAGAACACTTACTCTCCTTTAGCGAAGAGAGTATAATTGCAAGAAACAATAGACTGGTGGATCTAAATCAGTTGCAGAAGAATGATCAGGTATTCCTAATTTGTGATGGGGAAAAAGATATCAAATATTTAAAAGCCATTGGACCCCTTAATCAGGACGAGCTGGCAATGGAGCTCAGTCTACTACTGGATGAGGCACTCAGTCCACAGGAAATAATTGCGCTCTCAGAGGGCAGCTGGGACCTTTTAGGAAGTCGTTTGCGTGGAGAAATAGAAGGCTACCTGCTGCAGGAAGGGTTAACACCCAATGAGATTAATGCCCTGCTCCAAACAGACTGGAATGCACTTGAAGATCACGGAAGAAGTCGTATCATTGAAGCCATATCAATGGAAACAGGTATCCCCAGAGATCTGGTCAGCACAATAATAACCAGAGACTGGGAGAGTGCAAAGGATATAGCCCAACTTGAGCTGCTGCAAAGATTGGTGGAAGAACTGCTTGACCCTTCAAATCTAAATTTATAAATGATAAGGGAAAGGGTAGACTCCTTATGGGGTCTACCCTTTAATTTATTCACTGAGATCCATGGCCGCTGTTAAGAGATATAAAAACAGATCAAATCTCTTTGGATAACAACAACCGATCCTCTCCTTCACCAAAATAATCCTCTTTATAAGCTTCTACCTCAAAACCAATCTTATCAATATAAATATGACAGGCAGGTTCATTAAAGGGGTCAACTGTTAGTTCCACCCTCCTTAGACCCTCATCTGCCAGACTATCCAGCACCTCTTCCATAAAGTAGGACCCAAGGCCCTCACCCTGAAATTCCTCTCGGATATAAAAACCGTACATATACGTCTTATAGGGATCATCCCAATCGGCCATTAATTCTGAAACACCGGCCACCTGATCCTGATAATAGAGAACAAAAATTTTCCCATGCTTGCTTAGAGGGCGAAGCATCCATTCATCAAGATGATCCTTGGGAAAAACCCTGGCCTCTATTCTTTTAATCTCGTCCAGCAATTCCTGTTCTGGTTCTATTAGTTCACTTACCTCACAAGCAGGTAATGTTTCAACAGCCATTATTAGCCTCCTCTAGTTATTTGAGAAAATGCAGGTCACCATCCCGTCTGGTGATCCGTGCTCTTTCCAAAAACTCCAGGAGTGGGATTGCATATTTCCTGGAAGTCCCCAGAAGATCCCGAAACTGAGCAACCTTCATGTGTTCTTCCTGCTCCAAATAATTGACCGTCAGCTCAATGATCTCTTCAAGGACATCCGGGCAATAGTATAGTTCCTCATCAACCTTAACCAGCTTCTCCCTGTTAACAAGATAAACCAATAACCCCTGCAGTTCAGACTTCTCTAATTCCAGCTCTTTGGCCAGCCGATCTAAATCAGGTGGGTTGTATCTTCCCTCACGCAGACTATCCATCGCCACAGCCAAGAGTTTTTCCTCCCTCTCATCCGGTCTCGGTGAGAAGGATGAAAGAGCAATTTTCTCACCCTCCTGTCTAATCAAACCCTCCTCTTCCATTCCTTCCAGTAAAAGATTGAAGATGGAATCTGATATTTCAAAGGGGAAGAATTCTTTTAGTTCTGACTTGCCCATACCCTCCTTTAAATGATTATTGAGATGGTATTCTTCCAGGCCTTTTTGAAGCTGAGAAAGACCACGCTCAAAGTCTTCGCTTAATAAATAATATTGATCTCCCAGTGATACTATTCTATTTTCCTCCTCCAGATTATCCAGTAAAGCAGATAAATCAGGAGGAATTGGATCTAGTGCCCTCTGTAAAGCATGATAAGATAAGAGGCCCTCCTTCTTCAGGGCATATTGTATACGCCATGGGTTCCCCTGTTCATCCAGGAGGGATAAATACTCAGCTATCTCCTCTTTATGGCCACTGTATACCATGTTATCTAGCACTATCCCACCGCCCATTGTCTGCACGGGAGAATAGAATCTGATAATAAAGGGATCCCGGAAACCTGTCACAACTTCATCCTCCAGATAAAGCCTTGCCAGACCCTCTTCTCCGGGAAGCAATCGATCTTGCAGCAGTAGTTTCACACGGGCAAGAACTGAAGCACTGCCCAAATGCAGGTGAACCCTGGAACCATCCTTTAACTGATGCGGAGACTCCTCCAACACCTTTAATTTTACATCTATGATCCTGGCAGCTTTAAAGGTATCAGGCTCAATCACCACATGCCCACGATGAAGACTGGAAGCAGAAATATCAGGAATATTAAGAGCCACCCTCTGACCTGCAAAGGCCTGCTCTACAGTCTCTCCATGAACCTGGATTTGCCTAACCCTTAATTCATTGTCCACTGGATGTATCTGAACTCGGTCCCCCTCTGTTACTCTTCCCTCCATCAGGGTACCAGTAACTACTGTTCCAAAACCCTTAACCGTAAAAACTCGGTCAATAAACATTCTTAAAGGAAGAGAGGTATTCTTATATTCGACTTTATCAACCAGGTTATCGATATCCCTGAGCAGTATATCAAGACCCTGACCGGTAACAGCAGAGACAGCTCTTAGAGGTGCCTCTTCAAAGCTGCTGCCCTTTAGTTCCTCTCTAACCTCTTCCTCCATTAGAGTAACCCATTCATCTTCTGCCAGATCTATTTTAGTCAGTACAATTATTCCCTTTTCTATACCAAGCAGGCTCAAAACATTTAAATGCTCTCTGGTCTGAGGCATTATGCCCTCCTGAACATCAATCACTAAAAGCACCAGATCTATACCACTAATACCGGCCAGCATGTTCCCCATAAAACGTTTGTGACCTGGAACATCAACTACTCCAGCCCTTCGACCACTGGGCAGCTGGAAGGGAGCAAAACCAAGATCAATTGAAAGCTGGCGCTCCTTTTCCTCCTGTAGGCGATCGGTATCAAAACCGGTCAATGATTTAATTAGTGTAGTCTTGCCATGATCAACATGCCCGGCAGTTCCAATAATTAAACTTTTCATTCCCTTTCATCCTCTTCCCAATTAAACTCTACATCTGAGGAATCCATCTCATAATCATGATAATGATTGGAATGGAAGGATATTACCCTTTCCCGAATTAAATAGTTAAAATAATTCCTTGTCAGTTGAGCCAGCCTGAGACGACTGTAAGGAATAATTAGCAAAAATCCTGCTGTATCAGTTATTAAACCGGGGGTCAATAACATAGAGGCCCCGATAATAATCAGCAGCCCCTCTATCATGTTCATGGCCGGAAGCCTGGCCCCTTTTAAATTCACTCTAACTTTTTGAATAACCGATAGGCCCTGCATTTTTGCCAGCAAAACACCAATAAAGCCGGTGACAGCAACTATAAAAATAGTAGGTATAACCCCCAGATACTGACCGACCCTGATCAGCAGTGCCAGCTCCAGCAGGGGGACAAGAGTAAAGATCAGTATTGCCTTCCACAGCATGGTTTTCACCAGCCTTCCTGCTAAAGCACTCTAGCCCTGCCATGATAAACAAGCCCTCTAAGGCTATCCACAGTTACAATTGTACCATCTTTCAAGATCTCAGTTGCACCACTGGCACCAACTATCACGGGGATCCCAAGCTCAATACCAACTACGGCAGCATGTGAGGTTAAACCTCCCCGTTCAGTGACAATAGCCTTTACATCCTGCAAAACAGGCATATATTCTCGATCTGTTTCCCTTGCCACCAGGATATCCCCGGTTTCAACCTTATCAAGCGCCTGCCTGGCACTCTCGGCCACAACTACCTGACCGGATAATGCACCCTTGCCTATTCCAGTGCCCCTAATAACAACCTCACCTGCAGTATGCACCTTCAGCAGGTTGGTAGTTCCGGGAACCCC
>CAZXKH010000177.1:0-4826 GCA_964641385.1 uncultured Clostridia bacterium
ATAGAGTTCCTGCATAATCTGTTGGGGATTATATTTATTCTCAAAACAATTGTTTTTTTGGCTGCTATTTTTCCATTGCTGGATTTTTTCCAGCCATTCTTCTGCCTCTCTATCTTCAAGTTTTTCATTGAGTTTGGTTAAAACATAATTAACATCTCCAACCACCGGGATGTGTGTTTTGATGTTTTTACATATTTCGGCCGGGTCAATATCAATATGAATGACTGAGGCTTCAGGAGCAAACTCCTTTATTTTACCGGTTACCCGGTCATCAAAGCGGGTACCGATACCAATTAAAAGATCACTTTCAGTAATGGCCTTATTGGCATACTGAGTACCGTGCATTCCCAGCATTCCCAGTGCCAGTTCATCACTCTCTGGAAAGGATCCCAATCCCATCAAACTGGTTGTCACAGGGGCTTTAATTTTCCTGGCCAGCTTAATAAGTTCACTGACTGCCCCTGAGGAGATGGTTCCTCCACCTGAATATATAACAGGCCGCTTTGATTTCATGATAGTTTCTGCTGCCTTTTTAATCTGTTTGGGGTGCCCCTTATAGGTCGGTTTATATCCTTCCAGTTTAATACTCTCAGGGTATGAGAAATTGGCACTGGCCATAGATACATCTTTGGGCACATCGATAAGAACTGGACCCGGACGACCGGTTTTGGCAATATAAAAGGCTTCTTTGATAATATGTGGTAATTGCTTTACATCCTTAACCAGATAGTTATGTTTGGTTATCGGCTGAGTTATACCAGTAATATCAACTTCCTGAAAGGCATCCTTACCCAAAAATCCAGTAGATACCTGGCCGGTAAAGGCCACCAGGGGAATTGAATCCATATAGGCAGTTGCAATTCCTGTTACCAGGTTTGTGGCACCTGGGCCGGAGGTGGCCAGACAGACCCCCACCTTTCCGGTTATTCTGGCATAACCATCTGCTGCATGGACTGCCCCCTGTTCATGTCTGCATAGAATATGCTTTAAGTCTGCATCATAAAGGGCGTCATAAATAGGAATTACTGAACCACCAGGAATTCCAAAGAGATACTCTACTTGTTCACACTTAAGACTTTCAATGATCATTTCGGCTCCAGTTAACTTCATTTTATTACCTCCCGGAGACATAATAGAAAGAGGGTCCGGTAGTAATAGGACCCCAGTAAATTATCCTGTTTTATAAGGATAAATCTACTCCTACTCCACTACTCACTTCCCTGTCTTGTCAAAATGTCAGTTAAAATACTAAACTCCCATCCCTTTTCTACAGCCAAAACAAACCTGCTGTTATTAGGGATGAGAGCCTTCAAAAACACCCATGTTACCACCCTATTTTGATCCTGTTTTGCAACAGCATCCTCGGTGAGTTACATCTAACCCTGTTATTAACGGTAACACCGCCATCTCTTACTAACTGTCTTGGCTTTCAGAAATGGAGCTTGGGGGTGACCTTCACCCTGATCCTGGATACCGGATTCTCAGCAGCACCGGTTCTCTGTTTCCCGGGATGTTAAGGGTTACTATCCCCTTCATCACTCTGTTAAGATATTTATTCTCTAGTATAACCAAGAAGGCTCATTTTGTCAAGGTAATAATTAAAAAAATTGAATATAAATTGACATCTTATTTATGATTAATTCATCCTGTCCCTAATAGCAGCTCCCATCTCTTCAGTCTTCAGGTTGCCTCCAGTCTCAAGGGGCAGTTTGCCCTTCAGCAGACAGTCTTTAATGGCATTCTCTATTTTAATTCCCTGATCATGGTAGCCAAGGTGTTTGAGCATCATGGAGAGGGCCACAATGGCTGCTACCGGGTTGCTGATTTTTTCCCCGGCAATATCCGGAGCTGAACCGTGAACAGGCTCAAAGACAGCCATTCCTTGAGGATTGATATTGCCTGAAGCCGCCATGCCCATTCCTCCCTGCAGCTCTGCTCCCAGATCAGTTATAATGTCTCCAAACATATTACAGGTAACTATCAAATTAAAGAGACCGGGGTCTCTCACCATTTTCATGGTTATGGCATCAACATAATAATGGTCTGTTTCTATTCCAGGATACTCCTTTTTTTTCTGCTCAAAGACCCTCTGCCACAGATCATGGGCATAGGTTAAGACATTGGCCTTATCACAGAGGGTTACCTTTTGCCCTTTTTTTTGAGCCTGGGTGAAGGCATAATCAATAATTCTTTCTACTCCACGATAGGTATTTACCATCTCCTGGATGGCAACCTCATGGGGTGTATTCTGGTGTAGAAAGCCTCCAGAACCAGAATAGAGGCCCTCAGTGTTTTCTCTGATAATGGTAAAGTCGATATCATCTGCTTCAGTATTCTTTAGTGGAGTAAAATCACTGTGCAGAAGTTTTATCGGACGCAGGTTAACATAAAGATCTAGCGAGAACCTTAGTTTAAGCAGTATTCCCTGCTCAAGTACTCCTGGCTTTACTCTGGGATCACCTACTGCCCCCAGATAGATGGCATCATACTCTTTTAGCTCTTCAATTAATTCATCACCAAGCAGTTCCCCTGTTTTCAGGTAATGTTCAGCTCCCAGGTTAAAGAAGTCATACTCGGCATTAATCCCTGTTTTCTCCAGTACCTTAATGCCTTCATTAACCACTTCCGGGCCAATGCCATCTCCCGGTATTACAGCAATCTTAACCATCACTGATCAGTATCCTTTCTGCGTATTTTATTAACCCTCCACTATTTATTATTTCCAGCATAAAGGAGGGCAGGGGCTCAGTCTGGTACTCTTTGTCCTGTTCTTTATTAAAAATAATCCCTTCCTTTAAATCTACCTCCAGTAGGTCCTTATCTTTAATATCAGTCACTGCTGCTGGTGCTTCAAAGATCGGTAGACCAATATTAATTGAGTTGCGGAAAAATATACGGGCAAAGCTGGCAGCGATAACACAACTCACTCCACAGCTTTTAATGGCCAGGGGAGCATGTTCACGGGAACTGCCACATCCGAAGTTATGGCCGGCTACAATTATGTCTCCTGGTTTTACCTGGCTGCTAAAATCCGGGTCATGGTCCTCCAAACAGTGGCTGGCAAGCTCTTCAGGCTCTGAGGTATGAAGATAACGGGCCGGGATAATAACATCGGTATCAATGTGGGAACCGTATTTCCAGACTCTTCCATTAATAGTTGTCATCTAAAGCACCTCCTGGGGGTGAGAAATATATCCGGTTATTGCTGAGGCAGCTGCCACAGCAGGGCTGGAAAGAAAGACCTCACTTTTGGGATCTCCCATTCTACCAACAAAGTTTCGGTTGGTTGTGGCCAGGGCTTTTTCCCCGGAGGCAAGGATTCCCATATATCCTCCCAGACAGGGTCCACAGGTGGGTGTGCTAAGGGCTGCACCGGCCCTAACAAAGATATCCACCAGCCCCTCATTGACTGCCTGCAGATAAATTTCCTGGGTACCGGGAATAACAATCAGGCGTAGATTGGAAGCGACCTCTTTGTCCTTAAGTATTCTGGCTGCAATCCTCAAATCTTCAAGGCGTCCATTGGTACAGGAACCGATGACAACCTGATCGATGGCTGTACTAACATCACTTACACCTGCTGTGTTCTCTGGTAAATGTGGAAGAGCTACCTGTGGTTCCAGGTTAGAGATATCAAAGTCAATTACTCTACTGTATTCTGCATCTGGGTCACTTTTACAGGAGGTGTACTTACTGTCTGTTCTTTCCTCTAAATAGGCTGTTGTTTTTTCATCAACCTCTATTAGACCGGCTTTGGCACCGGCCTCGATGGCCATATTGGACATGGTAAAACGGCCGGCCATGGAGAGTGATTCAATGGCCTCCCCAGAAAACTCCAGGGCCTGATAAAGCCCGCCATCTACTCCAATCTCACCGATGGTGTACAGAATATAATCCTTACCACCTACCCATTCCTGTGGTTGTCCACTGTAATTGATTTTAATGGTCTCAGGCACCTTAAACCAGGCCTTTCCTGTGGCCATGGCTGCTGCCAGGTCGGTGCTGCCAACACCGGTAGCAAAGGCTCCCAGGGCTCCATAGGTACAGGTATGGGAGTCAGCACCAATAATAATCTGTCCAGGAAGGACCAGGCCCTGTTCCGGCAATAAACAGTGCTCTATTCCCATCCTCCCCACTTCAAAATAGTGATTAATCTTCATTTCACGGGCAAAGTTGCGCAGTACCTTGCATTGTTCAGCTGATGGTATATCCTTGTTGGGGGTAAAGTGATCTGGAACCAGGACAATCTTATCCGGGTCATATGGTTTATCTACACCAATTGACTGGAACTCCTTAATTGCCACTGGAGCAGTAATATCATTGCCCAGCATCAGATCCACTTCAGTAAAAACAAAGTCTCCGGCTTTAACCTCTCCTTCACTGCTGTGTAGATTAAAGATCTTCTCGGTCATGGTCATTCCCATCTTTTCTCCCAACCTTTCTTTTTCAAAATAAAAAAATCCTCCATCTATTAAGAGACGAAAGGATAATTCCGCGGTACCACTCTAATTGGACTCAGTTCCCACTCTGGCCGATAACGCGGGCAGCGCTGAAGTCTAATACTGTTGAGCAGTTTCAACTACAGTACTTAGAGGCGAGTTCAGGCCATGAGCCCTACTACTCCTCAGCATTGTATTTTTAATATATTTAGTTTATATTGTTATAAATTTTAACACAGTTTTCAAATCAGGTCAAGGGCTATTTTGATTAACTGCGATTTATTAGTGCCTTATTTCCCTTAGCAGTGAAAATACAATACTCTTAATAAATATACCCTTGTGAAAGACCCTGTGGCTAAGGAGCTTGGAAATGATATGATGAAAGGC
>CAZXKH010000178.1:0-4797 GCA_964641385.1 uncultured Clostridia bacterium
ATTCCTCGGGAGTTGAAGCTGTGATCAGAGCTGGTTTTCAGCTCTTAGATCTAATCACCTTTTTTACCGGTATCGATAATCGTGAATTGAGAGCCTGGACTGCAGGAAGAGGGATACTGGCCCCTCATGCGGCGGGAAAAATCCACTCCGATATGGAGGAGGGTTTTATCAGGGCCGAGGTCGTAAATTTTGAAGAGTTACAGGAATTTGAAGACCTGCATGAAGCCAGGAATGCAGGCAAAGTCAGGGTAACAGGGCGAGATTATGTTGTCCAGGATGGGGATCTATGTCTATTTCATTTTAAGACCTAATTTTGACATTACTATCTATATATGGTATAATTTAAATATCTGTCTTCGGTTTTTCTTGCCTTTCACAATCAGGAGTGCTATAATGGTATCATGTATCCATGCTCCCTGCTAAGGACAGGGGGCCGTTTAGCCCACATGGAGGAGGTGTAAGCTTGAAGGTCTATGAGGCTGCTGTTGTACTGAAGGATGATTTGCAGGAAGAACAGATTGAAGATCTCTTTACTCAGCTGTTGAACTTGATCAAGGACAGTGATGGAGAGATGCTTGATGTGGACAACTGGGGAAAAAGAAAATTGGCCTATGAGATTAATAATTACTTTGCGGGTTACTACACTATTCTAAGCTTTAGAGCTCCGGCAAACATTATTAGTGAAGTTGACCGTATCCTGAAGATTAAAGATGAAGTACTTCGACACCTAATCGTCCGCAAGGAACAATAACCCTGCGGGGAGTTAGTGAGGTATAATAATGCTGAACCATATTATTTTAATTGGCAGGTTGACCAGAGATCCAGAACTGAGGTATACCTCTAATGGCAATGCCGTAACGAATTTTTCACTGGCTGTTGAACGTCCTTTTACCAACCGCGAGGGAGATCGAGATGTAGATTTTATCCGCATTGTCACCTGGCGTAAACTGGCTGAAACATGTGCCAACCATCTTGGTAAGGGGCGATTGGTAGCTGTTGATGGCAGGTTGCAAATAAGACAGTATGAGAATAAGGAGGGTCAGCAGCGCACAGCATCTGAGGTTGTGGCTCAGGATGTTCGCTTTCTAGACTGGCCCAGTGATCAGAACCAGAATCAGAGCCAGAATAAAGATAGTCAGGGAGTTAATGATGAGGATGATGATCTTGATGTTCCATTTTAAGGAGGGTTGAATCTTGTCAAAAAAGAAGGGTCGTCGTAAATCCTGTTCCTTTTGTTCAGATAAGCAGGATAACATAGATTATAAGGATATAAATATACTGCGCCGGTATCTTACTGACCGCGGTAAAATTTTGCCACGCAGGATATCAGGTAACTGTGCCTTTCACCAGCGAGTTCTTACCAGGGCAATAAAAAAGGCCCGTAACCTGGCACTTCTGCCCTATGCAAAAGACTAATAGATTGGGGAAGGAGCAGCCATCTCCTTCCCTCTTTTACTCTTATCACAAAGGTAAAGGGTGACTTCTTTGAAGAGCAGAAAAAAAGAAGGGGAAGATGTTAGCTTAAGCCGTAGAATGCGCCTTATAGAATGGCTAAAAGTGGAGCTGTTAAACAGTGTTTCAGCTCTCTTTGATTCCTTCTTTAGAAACAGCAAAGAAGATAGCCTTGATGCCCTTTCAAATCTAATCATGGTCAGCTATCTTTTGGCTCGAAGAACCGGGATTTCCTATCAAAGACTTGATCGACGGGTAGATGAAAAGATAAGGGATAACATTGACAGTAATCACCCCCTTGAAGATTGGTCAGGGGATTTAACGGCTCTGATCAGCTTCCGGGAAGAGCAAAAAATGGAGTGACTCTCATTGAAAAACCAGCAAAGGATAAGGCCTCTGGTAGAAGGGGCCTTTTTAGGCGCACTGGTGCTTGTTCTCAGTTTTTTTAGTCTCTATGTACCCTTTTCTGCTTTGATTATCACCTTTATCTGGCCGGTTCCCATCATTGTTCTTGGTGTCAGACATGGGATGAAGCTGGCCATAATGTCCACGGTAGTAGTTGCTATTCTTTCAGGGATTTTATTTCATCCCTTTTTGCTTTTGATGACTCTACTGGGCTTTGGATTTGTAGGAGTAATTATTGGTGGTTCTCTAGAGGAGGGATTTGCACCTGTTAAGACATTGAGCCTGGGAGCTGGAGCTTCCTTTTTTTCTCAGTTGCTGTTGCTCTGGCTGGGAGTAAGGGTGATGGGTTTTCATCCCTTAGAGGAGATGGAAAGGGCCTTTGAGCAGGTGCTAACTCTTTATGCCAACCTGGGGGTTAGCACAGATATGATTCAGCAGCTGGATACCATGCTGGCTGAGCAGATGAATCTAATATTGTTTTTATTCCCAGCCTTTTTTCTCATTTCTGCTCTGGTCACTACCACCGGTACCTATTATGTCTCATGCCAGGTGCTCAAAAAACTTGGACACCAGGTCTCCTTTTTAAAACCCTTTCACCAGTGGAGGTTTCCCCGTCAATTGGGATTGTTTTTTGTATTAACCTTTGTTCTGAGTCTCTTTTACGAGCATCCTGTGCTGAATAATATGCTGGTTGTTTTATTGTTTCTCTTTTTTATTCAGGGTCTTTCTGTCTCTTATGCCCTCATCAAAAACTATATAGGTGGCAAATGGCCACTCTTGCTTCTGCTGGTTCTTTTTCTCTTTCTATCCTTTATTGTTCTGCAATTATTAATTATCATTGGCCTGGCAGATATGGGATTAAATTTGCGTGAAAAAATAGGGAAAAAGCCGAAAAAGTAAGCTGGTATCAATTACTACCTGTTTTTTGTTGTCAGAGTAGTTTGGTTATAGTATAATCTAAATCATGGAGGTATTGATGATGGAAGTAATCTTGAATGAGGATGTTAAAAAGCTGGGCAAAAAGGGTGAAATCCATTCTGTAGCCGATGGTTATGGTCGAAACTATCTTATTCCTCGTGGTCTGGCAGAGGAGGCCACCGAGGCAGCAGTTAAAAGATGGAAGGAAAGGGAAAAGGCCAGAGAACGACGTAATCTGCAGCAGATGGATGAGGCGCGGGAGCTGAAGGAGAAGATAGACGATATAACCCTTCAAATGGAGGTTAAGGCCGGTGAACAGGGACGCCTTTTTGGATCTGTAACTACAGGTGATCTGGTTCAGGCTTTATCAGAGAAGGGTATTCAGTTGAATAAGAAGCAGATCGATATGGAAGAAAACATTCGAAAACTGGGCCTACATAAGGTGCCAGTCAACCTGCACCAGGAGGTAAGTGCACTGCTGGAAGTTGAGGTTGTTGCTGAGTAGCTCCCAATTTATTTTTCTTCAGTTCCTTCCTCTGAGATGCAATCAATTTACAGAAAGGAGCAGGTAATGATTGATGAATCTATTACAGCGCCTTTTTGGCAGCAATACAGTACGAGTTGAGCAGAGAAATGAGCTGGAGGGAAGAATTGGAGCTCTATTTAATCATCTGGCAGGGCTCTATGGCGAAGAGAAGCTGGTGTTGAAGGCTGGTAAGTTTGAAGCCCTTGATTATATGCGCAGTGATGATAATAAGCGGAGAATTATTGCTTTAAAACGGATTCTGGAAGAGGACCCGGTTATTGATCTTTCCTGGCTGAAGGGCAGGGAAATAGAGAGAGTGCTGGATGAGCTGGAAGATTCTATTTCCGAGCTGATTGCTTACCGTTCAGTGGAAGACCGGATTGAGAATCGGGTAGCTGAAAAAATGCAGGAACGTCAGAATGAGTACCTAAATGAGATGAAAAGAGAGTTGCTGCAGGAGAAGGAGGGAGTGGATAATGCCCGCACCCTTAAAAAGTATGCAGAACTGGAAAAAATGGAGCATACCAATCTATCCCAGTCCACTCTGGAGATGTTAAAACCCAAATCACTAAATCAGATTGTGGGACAGGAGAAGGCTATTAGGGCTCTATTATCCAAGATTGCTTCTCCCTATCCTCAGCATGTAATAATTTACGGCCCCCCCGGTGTGGGCAAGACCACCGCCGCCCGTCTGGCACTGGAGGAAGCCAAGGATTTGAAGTGTACCCCCTTTCAGGAGGATGCTTCCTTTGTAGAGGTCGACGGAACAACCCTGCGCTGGGATCCCAGGGAAGTGACTAATCCCCTGCTGGGATCGGTCCATGATCCCATCTACCAGGGTGCTCAGCGAGGTCTGGCTCAGGAGGGAATACCAGAACCAAAGACCGGTCTGGTAACAGAGGCTCATGGTGGGCTTTTATTTATCGAGGAGATTGGTGAGCTTGATCCCATTCTTCAGGGCAAGCTGCTAAAGGTACTGGAGGATAAAAGGGTCCTTTTTGATTCCTCATATTATGATCCTGAGGCGGAGAACATTCCCCAGTATATCAGAAAACTCTTTGAAGAGGGTGCACCGGCAGACTTTATTCTCATTGGGGCCACCACCCGTCGTCCTTCGGAGATCAACCCTGCTCTAAGATCCAGGTCAGCCGAGATATTCTTCAATCCCCTTACTCCTATGCAGATCAAGGAGATCGTAAATTCGGCTGCCGCCAGGTTAGAGATAGAGCTGACGGAAGCATCACTGAACCTGATCAGTAGATACACCACCGAGGGTAGAAAGGCGATCAATATCCTTTCCGATACCTACGGTCTCTACCTTTACCAGCAGGAAAGTGAGGGTGAAGAGGGGTCGGTGGTCTTAGAGGAACACCTGGTTAAAGAAGTACTGCAGCTGAGCCGGCTAAAACCCAGCCAGCATGTCAGGGTATCGGAGAAAGAGGAGGTAGGTCGGGTCTTTGGGCTTGGTGTCAGTGGTTATCTGGGTTCGGTTATTG
>CAZXKH010000179.1:0-4773 GCA_964641385.1 uncultured Clostridia bacterium
AATATCCCTCTGCCAGCAGCAGATCGGCCTCTCTGGCCAGGCGGTTAAGGGTCAGTCTGCCCCCTGAGGGAAGGTCGCCCAGAGAGACCAGCTCCTCCTTTTTCTCACAGCTGTGAACAACCAGCCGCTCATTTTCTACTATTTCAGGCCCAAACTTATCCCTCATCTCCGCCTCAGTTGTGGGCCGGTGGAAGCCAGTGGCGATTAGGATTGTTATCTCAGCCTCCGGATTCCCGGAACGAAGCTCCTCCAAAAGCAATGGCAGTGAGAGATGACTGGGCAGGGGGCGGGTATGATCACTGGTAATAACCACCACCCTCTTTTTATCCCGGGCCAGCTGTGAAAGAGGAGGACTGCCGATCGGGTGCCTCAGAGCATGTCTGATCAGATCCTCATTACTCAGCTCTGGCTCATATTTATCCAGTGGTGGAACCAGTATGCCCCTGAGAGCAGCTACTGGCAGATTAATTTCCAGCTGATGACCTCCATAGGGTAGCTCAATCTGTAACATCCTTTAACTTCCCTTCTGCAAAGTCTGAAATGCGCTTAAGCCCCTCCTCCATAACCTGAGGGGAGTTGACAAAGGAAAAACGGAGATAACCCTCACCGGCCCTGCCAAAGGCACTTCCCGGAACAGTTACCACCTGTACCCGGTCCAGGATCTGGCGGGCAACAGTTGAGGAATTCTCCCCCAGCCGGCTGCAGTTGACAAAACAATAAAAGGAGCCACCAGGTGGTAGAGCTGAAAAACCGGGGATTTCATTAATCCGGGTAGTAAGTAGCTCCCTGTTTTGACGGTAAATTGCGAGCATTTCCTGAATCTCCTCTTCGGCCTCAAGGGCCGCCAGGGCAGCATACTGGGAGATGGTGCAGGTACTCAGTCCAATGTTGCCGTGGATATCGGTCATCTCTGCAATCAATAAGGGATGGCCCACGGCATAGCCCACCCTCCAGCCGGTCATGGCCTGGGTCTTGGAAAAACTGAAGATGGAAACCACATGCTCCTTCAGCTCCTCACAGGAAGCCAGGCTGAAGTGTTCCTCTTCGTAGACCAGCCGCTCATAGGTCTCATCAAGTATGATCAGTAAATTATTTTTTCTGGCCAGCTGGCCCAGCCTGAGCAGTTCTTCAGGATCAAGGACTGCCCCGGTGGGATTGTTGGGTGTATTGATCATGATCACTTTGGTCCGGGAAGAAATCCTTTTTTCCACCTCTCTGGCCCTTAGCTGAAAACCATCCTCCTCTTTAACCGGCACCCAGACCGGCAGGCCACCGGCCAGATGGATCTGAGGAGCATAGTTAACCCAGCTGGGATCCTGCAGAATTACCTCCTCTCCAGGATTAACTACCGCCAGCAGGGTAGCCAGCAGGGCCTCAATAGCACCCATGGTAACCAGTATCTCCTGGCGGGGATCGGCCTTAATGCCGTTTTCCCGCTCAAGCTTATCAGCAATCCCCTCCCTCAGCCGGGGCAGACCGGCATAGGTTGTATAGTGGGTCTTACCCGCCGCTGCAGCCTGACAGGCAGCCTCTACAATTGAAGGTGGGGTATCAAACTGGGGATCACCAACCCCAAAGTTGATCACATCATCATACTGGCTGGCAAGATCCTTCATCACAAAGACCTCACCACCGGTTATTTTCTTACTTCTACTGGAGATCATGCTCTCCATTATTATCCCTCCCCGGTATTAATCATCAAAGAAAGAAGGACCTGTCTTGCTCAAAAACCTCAATCAGCTTCAATACCCTTGCGTGCCCTGTTGATAATGGCAGTTACAGTCTTTAAATCCATCTCTCTGGGGTGAAGAAGGTTACTGGCACTCTCCAGTGCCTCCTCAGCAATCCCGGAAACCATGGACTTTGAGAATCCAAGCCTTTCTAACCCCTGATTAAGGCCTATATCCTCAAGCAACCCTTTAACGGCAGTAACAGATCTCTCTGCCCTCTCTCTGGTTGTAAGGCCTGTCAGCTCCTCTCCCATGGCCTCAGCTATCAGAGCAAACCTTTCCGGTGCCCCCATTAAGCTGTACTCCATCACATGTGGCAAAAGCAGGGCATTGGCCACCCCATGAGGGATACCACAGCTGGCACCAACCACATGAGAGATAGCATGGACAGAGGTAATTCCTGTTACATTAAAGGCCAGGGCTGCTGTCAGGCTTCCCATCAGCATCCCGTCCCGGGCAGCCAGGTTATTACCCCTGGCCACAGCCCGACGCAGGTTATCACCGATAAGCCTAATGGACTGGAGGGCCATGGCCTCTGAAATAGGCTGACAGTTGATATTGATCAGGGCTTCCACCGCATGAGTAAGTGCGTCCATCCCGGTGGAGGCTGTCAGGCGGGGAGGCATGGTCTTCGTCAAAACCGGATCACAGATAGAATAACGGGGCATGGTCTCCCAGCAGCCAATGGCCAGCTTCTCCTCTGCTTCCAGATCGGTGATCAGGGCCCACCGGGTGGCCTCACTGCCGGTACCGGCTGTGGTGGGAAGGGCGATCAAAGGCAGGGGTGGCCGAGGCAGCTTCTCCATCCCCACATAATCACGGACCTGACCGCCAGAAGTGGCCAGCACGGCCATGGCCTTAGCGGTATCAAGGGGGCTACCTCCACCAAGACCGATCAATCCTTCTGCCTGCACTTTTTTAATCAGCTCCACTCCTGCCTCCACAGTACCTGTACTTGGTTCAAAGGAGAGTTCATCGAAGATAGAGTATTTTATTCCGGCTGCCTGCAGCTCGGTCTCCATCTCCTCCACAATCCCTGTTTCCCTGAGGCCTTTATCAGTAACCAGCAGCAGGCTCTTAAGACCAAGTTCCTTTACCCTCTCAGCCAGCTGAAAACGTGTATCCCTACCATAGACGATTCTGGTGGGAAGACTGTAAAGAAAGGCATTACTCTGCATTTTATTTCCTCCTCAATGGCCTATATTTTTCTCAGGGCCTGCTCCAGATCGGCAAGGATATCATCAAGGCCCTCAATCCCCACTGACATTCTGATTAAAGTACTGCTGATTCCGGCCTCCTTAAGCTCCTCTTTGGTCAGGCGCCCGAAGTTGGTGGAAGCAGGATGACAGAGGATGGTACGGGCACTACCCTCATGGGTAACATTGGGTATGATCTTTAAAGCATCCAGGAACCTGAAGGCATCCTCCTCTTCCCCCACGGTGGTAAAGGAGAGCATGGAACCAAAGGCTGACATCTGTTCTGCGGCCAGCCGGTGCTGGGGATGATCCCTTAGTCCCGGATAATTAACCTGCTCCACCTTATCCTGTGAGGCCAGGAACCTGGCCACTGCTTCACCGTTTTCCGAGTGTTTCTCCATCCTCAGAGGAAGGGTCTCCAGACCCAAAAGCATCTGCCAGGCATTAAAGGGGGAAGGTGTTGGGCCAAACTGGATATATTCCTCCCTCCTCGTGGCAGCAAGCAGCTCTTCGGGACCAATAATTACTCCCCCCAGTGCTGTGGCGTTACCGCTGATATACTTGGAAGCAGATTCAATAACAATCTGAGCTCCCTCGAGCAGTGGCCGCTGCAGTGCCGGTGAGGCCAGGGTATTATCAACCACCAGCGGGACCCCTGCCTCCTGTGCTATTTCGCCCAGGGACTCTATATCACTGATATGTAGTCCCGGGTTGCTGGGTGTCTCAACAAAAAGAAAGCTGGTGCGGTCATTAATGGCCTCCCGCCAGGAATCAAGATCTCCAGGATCACTGATTACCCGGGTGGTAATCCCCATTTCTGAAAGATATCGGGTATAGAGCTCATAGGTGCAGGCATAGACCCGGTTGGAAAGAACTATCTCCCCACCACGGGCCAGTCTCAAAGCCACCAAAGCAATGGCAGACATCCCGGAGGCAGTGGCCAGGGCAGCCTCTCCTCCCTCCATTTCCGCCATTCGCTTTTCAAAGACTTCTACAGTGGGGTTATTCCTCCGGGCATAAATAAAACCCTCCACCCCACTCTCAGGGTCAAAAATTTCACGGGCCTCTTCAGAGGACTGATAGGGGTAAGCTATAGTCTGGAAGAGGGGCACAGCCAGGGAATTAAACCTTACTGCCTGCTCCCTGCTATAACCACCCGTTACTGCCGATGTATTTAAGTCCTTCTTACTTTTATTATCCTTCATTTGAGAATCAAACCCCCTCATATTCTAATTCTTTCCCCTGCGCTCATCGCTCTCAGCCACCAGGCTCCTAATCTCCTCTTCCCTATCCTCAGCCAGTGGTGAACCATGGTGCTGATCAAGAATCTCCTTTACTTTACTCTTAACCCTGCTTCCCATATCCTCTGCTCCCATCTCTTTCCAGACATTATAGTTATTCCGGTCCAGCAGCTGAAACTCCTGCAAAACCTCCCGGAAATGGTCCATGGTATGCTGATGGGTCAAATAGTTACCACCAGGTCCCACCTCATCGATGACTCCAACTGCCAGCTCTTCGGGATTGACCCTCAGACTCTTAAGGACCCTTCTCACAGTAGCTATAATCTCACTGGCCATCACCAGCATCTCCAGCGAAGAAGTCATACCTGATTCAATATAACCCACATCATGGACCAGATTCTGACCACTTAAACCAGAAAGCATTAATGAGCTGGCAGCCTCAAGTGCCGCCTGCTGATCAACCACTTTGGCATCGGTACAGCCTCCAGTGGCAAA
Source organism: uncultured Clostridia bacterium (assembly GCA_964641385.1). Lineage (GTDB taxonomy): Bacteria > Bacillota > Halanaerobiia > CAZXKH01 > CAZXKH01 > CAZXKH01. The sequence continues at coordinate 4,663 of CAZXKH010000179.1, forward strand.
GACAGGCAGCCCCAGAAAAGAAGCAAATTCCTTGCGGATGATCCTGCTCAACCAGGCCTCAGGTGCACCATAGGAGAAGACAGTTGTCTTCATATCCAGGGGGTTTACTCC
>CAZXKH010000180.1:0-4772 GCA_964641385.1 uncultured Clostridia bacterium
TGCCAAGATACTCCAGCTGGTCCTCAGAGAGACTGTCGATTTCAACTCCCAGGGCCTGAAGACGCAGAGCAGCCACCCGCTGATCAAGCTGGTCGGGAACAGGATAGAGGCCTGCCTTAAGCTGCTGCTGTTGTAAATAGTTTAAAGAAAGGGCCTGCAGGGCAAAGCTTAAATCCATAATCTCGGCCGGGTGCCCGTCTCCAGCCGCCAGATTGACCAGGCGACCCTGAGCTATGAGGTAAAGAGAACGGCCATCCTCAAGCCGGTACTCCATTACCTCCTCCCTTACCCTTTTCTTCTCCACCGTCATCTCCTCCAGAGCTTCTTTATCGATCTCTACATCAAAGTGTCCGGCATTGGCCAGCAGGGCCCCATCCTTCATTGCTGAGAGTGCCCGGGCACCGATGACTCCTTCCATACCGGTTACAGTAACGAAAAAATCACCCTCCTCTGCTGCCTCAACCATGGGTTTTACCTCAAAACCATCCATCAGGGCCTCATTGGCTGCCACCGGGTCCACCTCACAGACCGTGACTCTGGCTCCAAGGCCACAGGCCCTTCTGGCAACACCCTTACCACACCAGCCGTATCCAGCCACCACCACCTTCTTGCCGGCCACCAGCAGGTTGGTGCTGCGCATAATTCCATCCCAGGTGGACTGGCCGGTACCGTGCCGGTTATCGAAGAGGTACTTGCAGTAAGCATCATTAACGGCCAGCATGGGGAAGGCCAGCACCTCCTCCTCAGCCATGGCCCGTAATCGGTGAAGGCCGGTGGTGGTCTCTTCACAGCCCCCCCTGATCCCTGGTAAGAGAGCCCTTCTTTCACTATGTAAGAGCTGTACCAGATCTCCCCCATCATCGATAATCAGGTCTGGGGCATGATCGAGTACCCAGTTCAGCTGACGCCTGTACTCTGCCTCAGTGCAACCATGCCAGTCATAGACAGTAACCCCCTGAGCTGCCAGAGCTGCAGCCACCGGGTCCTGGGTGGAGAGGGGATTGCTGCCTGTAATCACCACCGAGGCTCCAGCCTCTTTAAGCATTAAAGCCAGATAGGCCGTCTTGGCCTCCAGGTGAAGGCAGATAGCTACAACCTGCCCTTCAAAGGGCTTTTTGGCCCTGTAGGTATTCTCCAGCAAACTGAGAACAGGCATATGCTTCTTTACCCAATCGATTCGTTCCCTGCCCTCCGGGGCCAGCTCCGGATTCCTGATCCTTGATTCAGTCATTAAGCAGTCCTCCTTTTTCCTGATCCTGATAGAATTTTTGTAATTGAGAGCCAATCTCCTCTTCTAAAAGGAGATCTTCGGTTATGATGCCACTGATCAGCTCCACCGGTGTCACATCAAAGGCCGGGTGCAGGATCTCTATCCCCTCAGGTGCAATGGCCTGATTGCCGATTATTCTAACTTCTTCCCCACTGCGCTGTTCAATCTCAATCTCCCGGCCAGACTTAAGGCTCAGATCAATAGTAGAAGAAGGAGCAGCCACATAGAAGGGCACCTGATGGGCAGCTGCCACCAGCGCCAGAGAATAGGTGCCGATCTTATTGGCCACATCACCATTGGCAGCTATCCGATCGGCACCGGTAATCACCAGCTGGATCATCTCCTCCTGCATCAGATAACCCACCATGTTATCAGTTATCAGGGCCACCGGGATCCCATCCTTTTTTAGCTCCCAGGTGGTTAAGCGAGCCCCCTGAAGATAGGGCCGGGTTTCAGTGGCATAGACCTTCAGCTTCTTACCCTCCTCAATGGCAGCTCTAATTACACCAAGGGCCGTTCCATATCCTGCTGTAGCCAGAGCACCGGCATTACAATGGGTAAGAACATTGTCTCCCTCGTTAATAAGTACCGCTCCTATACTTCCCATCCTTCTGTTTCCCTCTCTATCCTCTCGATAGATAGTATGGGCCTCCTCCAGCAGCTGCTCCCCTAAAAAAGAAGGGGATTCTTCAAGCAGAGAAAGGGCTTTCCCTTCCATCCGCTTCAGGGCCCAGCTGAGATTTACTGCTGTGGGACGGGTGTTAAGCAGGGTATTCTTAACCACCCTTAGATCATCTGCAGAAGGTACCTCCTCCAGCCCCCTAACTCCCAGATAATAACCGAAGGCAGCTGCAGCCCCAATGGCAGGAGCCCCCCTGATCTTCATCTTACTGATAGCCGCTGCCACCTCCTCCATGGAGGAACAGTGGATATACTCCTCCCTTTCCGGCAGCAGGCTCTGATCAAGTAACCTTAGACAGTCATTTTCCCAGACTAGAGCCTTGACACTCATCCTAATTACACCCCTTATTTTATACTCAATTTAATGATTTTTAAAAATAATTAAAAGAGTTCCAGCTGCCAGTCAATAAGTTCCATCAGCTCAAAGCCATCAAGAAAACCAACCACACGGTTAAGGGTCTGCTCAATATGTACCCCATCATTACTGACAGTAACCAGGGCTACAGTGGCCCTTCGCCAGCTGTCCTGATTATCAACCTCGGCCACTGCCACATTATAGCGTTTTTTGGTCTTCTCCAAAATTCCCTTCAGGATCCCCCTTTTTGCCTTGAGAGAAGAGGCACCTGGAAGCCTGATTTCCACTGTACAGAGCCCAATTACCATCTGTCCTCACCTCTTAAGTCTCTGTTAATATCAGTATATCGAAAAAATACTCCGCTGTATAGACCCAATTGATCAATAAGAGGACCACAACCAAAAATTGGCTGTGGTCCCCTCTCTTATTCACAATATTAGATACAGTTAGAAGTGCATCTCTTCACTGGCATCGATTCTCTCTCCACGCTGATGCAGGAAATAAAGGGCTAAAACCAGCAACACAATGGTAATCACCAGTGGAACCAGCGCCATATCCATGATAGCCGCCAGCAGATAACCAAAGGCAGCTATTATGGCCGCCAGGATAGCATAGGGCAGCTGTGTATTAACATGATCAATATGGTTACAGGCAGCACCGGTGGAGGAGAGCACGGTGGTATCTGAGATGGGTGAAGAATGGTCACCGAAGATGGCTCCCCCCAGGACAGCAGCAATACAGGCAGCAGGATTAAGACCCACTGCCACTGCCAGTGGAACACCAATGGGCATCATTATCGCAAAGGTACCCCAGGAGGTACCGGTGGCAAAGGCCATAAAAGCAGAGGTGATAAAAATAACCATAGGAATAAGCCAGTAGGGCAGGGCTTCACTTACCACCTCAGCCACAAAGTCACCGGTGCCCAGCATGCCTGTCACATCACCAATGGACCAGGCAAGGAGCAGAATGGATAGGGCCGGTACCATAGCCTTAATACCCTGAACAAAGCTCTCCATACAATCCTTAACCGGCAAAATTTTTCGGGCCGTGTACCAGATAATCCCCACCAAATTGGCCAGCACTGTTCCGTAGATCAGAGCCGTGGCAGCATCGGCATCACCAATGGCCTCCCTAAAGCCCAGACCATCAAAGAATCCACCGGTATAAAGTATACCGATAATGGTAGAGCCGATGAGAACCAGGATGGGCAGTAAAAGATCAGAGACCTGACCCTTTTCGGAGACCTCCAGGTCAGTGATATCCTGTCCCGGTATCTCGTCCTTGGTATTTTCATCGAAGAGCTCACCCTTCCGCAGGGCACGTTTTTCAGCCCGGGCCATGGGGCCAAATTCAAGATCACTGACTGAAAGAACAACAACCATTATTATGGCCAGTAAAGCGTAGAAGTTATAGGGGATAGTTTCCAGAAAGAGTTCAAAGGGACTGACCTCTATTCCCAAACGTTCAAATTCAGCCACATAGAGGGACATGGCATAGGCAATCCAGGTAGAAATAGGTATGATTATACAGATGGGAGCTGCGGTGGAGTCAATGATGTAGGCCAGTTTCTCCCTGGACACCTTAAAGCGGTCAGTTATATTGCGCATTACTGACCCCACTGTCAGGGCATTGAAATAATCATCGAAAAAGATCAAAACCCCCAGGCCCCAGGTGGAGAGCTGGGCCTTTTTCCTGGTATTAACAGACTCTGATGCCTTCTTCCCAAAGGCACGGGAACCACCTGAACTGTACATTATTCCCAGCAGACTTCCCAGCAAAACAGTAAAGATCATCACCCTTGCCTGCCAGTCATCAGTGAGATTCTGCACCAGGACCTCAGTCAGCTCAACCAGTGTCCCCCCAATACTGCCGGTAAAGATCAGAATACCAACCAGTACACCAAGAAAGAGGGATAGGATAACCCTCTTGGTGATAATGGCCAGTACAATTGCCAGCAGGGGAGGAATGACCGAAATAATCCCAAAATGATCCACAATTAATACCCCCTCCAGAATTATACTTTTCTATCTATATATTCTTCGTGACAAATTATGTAAATCCTTTATTAATTATTATTTTTATTGCTCATATTTCTTTCACTTTCTTGTCACGGCATAGATCAGCAGGAGGCCTAAAAAATTCCTCCTGCAGACCTTTAAACTAATTATACTTTAGCTGCTCCATCAATAACAATCCAGAGCCAGAGGGTATTAATGAAGTCATTTGCCAGCTGGTTCCATAATCATCTCTTTAAATCCAGAGCCCGTGCAGTCAAGAAAGCCTAACAGGAGCTGATTATGGTTTACTCCTGCCCTTGAGCAGACCGATTATTCTCTCATAGATCCCTGTAACCTCTGCTTTAAAGTGTTCAAAGTCCCTGGTATTGATGGCCAGATAGGCTGTTATACCGGCCAGGACCACCAGTACCAATAAAAACAGATTAATCCAGACTGGTCGGGAGAGCCT
>CAZXKH010000181.1:0-4770 GCA_964641385.1 uncultured Clostridia bacterium
CCGTGTTACTTTACGGGCGGGGTAGCTGACTATGAGCTTCCTTTCTTCAGATCTTCAATTAGCTCCTGCTGGTGATTAAAGCATTTTACTTCCTTTGCTCTGAGCCGGGTAATAATTTCATTGGCCTTCCCGCCGGTATAATCGATCTTAGAGAAATCTCCTGCCTCCAGCAGGTAGATATTCTTTCCCTCTTCTTCCATTCTGGCCAAAGCTTTAAGGTTAACCAGATTACCATGTCCAAAGGGTACCGGTGCCAGCAGGATACAGTCTGCCCTGCGCATCAGCTTCAGGTTTTGCTGATATTTTTCTTCAGATATGGGGGCAAAGGGCTCTTCCTCAATTATTTTTATGCCAAGGTGCCTGGCAACCTTCCAGTCCACATCTCCCCTGTTTAAAACACCGGCAGTAATATTAAAGCCCATGGCTGTTAGGTTGTCCATCAGCTCCTCTCCACTACCTCCACCACAGATCAGGTGTAAATTGAGTCTCTGCTTCTCATTTGTACCCTGATTGTTGTTAAGGGAATGCAGGTGAACCACCGGGCGTCCGGAGTGGTTCTGTCTGATGAGCACATTGGTGTTATAAACCTCTTTTAAGTTTTCTCTGGTAATAACCTGCTCGGGAGTTCCCAAAGCATAGATCTTACCATCCTTTAATAGAATTAGTTCCTGGCAGTACTGAGCTGCCAGATTAAGATCGTGGGAGACTACAATTATTGACAGATTATCCTCCAGATTTAATCTTTTCAGCAGCTCAAAGATCTCCAGCTGGTAGTTGATATCAAGGTGGGAGGTGGGTTCATCCAAAAGCAAGAGCTCTGGTTCCTGGGCCAGGGCGCGGGCGATAATAACCCGCTGCTTTTCACCTCCACTGAGGTTTAGAAAGGAGCGATCTGCAAATTCAAGGGTATTGGTAACCTTCATAACCTGGTTTGCTATCTGGTAATCCTCCTCTTTCTCACTTTCAAAGGACCCCAGGTGAGGTGATCTGCCCATTAAAACTATCTCTTTAACTGTAAAATCAAAGCTGACCTCACTGGACTGTGGTACCACTGCCACCCGTCTTGCCAGCTCACGGTTCTTATACTTAGAGATCTTTCTTCCCTCCAGCTCTATCTCACCCTGTTGTGGAATCAGAAGCCTGGTAATGTTTTTAAGCAGGGTTGATTTACCGGAACCATTGGGACCGATGAGTCCGGTAAAGGAGGATTTTTCTAGGTTGTAACTGATACCATCAAGTACCCGGAAGGCATCATAACTAAAGGCAAGGCCTGCAATCTCTAGCTGAAGATTCATTTTTATTAGCTCCCTGATTAAAAGATGGTCTTCTTTTTCTTTTTGAGCAGATATATAAAGAAGGGGGCTCCAAAGAAGGAGGTAATTATCCCCACCGGCAGTTCTCCCGGTGCAATAATCCTGCGGGCCAGAGTATCCATCAGAATTAGAAAGGTACCACCAAAGATGGCAGTAGAGGGATAGAGAAATCTGTGGTCAGGCCCAACAATCATGCGCATCATATGGGGAATTATTAACCCCACAAACCCTATGATTCCACTGATCGAGACTGCAGCTGAAGCTATCATGGAGGCTGCGATGAGAAGAATGATTTTCAGTCTCTCCACATCAACTCCCAGATGATGGGCAGTCTCCTCCCCCAGCAGCATGATGTTAAGGTCACGGCTGTAGACAAAAATTACAGCTGAACCCACCAGAATATAGGGCAGAACAGATAGAATATGGGACCAGTTTCTATTACCAAGCCCCCCCATTAACCAGAAGACTATCTGGTGCATATCCTCAGTAAAGATAACCATAATAAAGGAGGTAATGGCTGATAAAAAGGAACTGGTTGCTATACCTGCTAATAGCAGGGTGGTAACCGGTACCTTATTCCCGGTCTTGGCCAGGGAGAAGACCAGAGCTGTGGTTAGAATCCCACCAATAAAGGCCAGTAGGGGTGTGGTCCAGAGGCCCAGTGGGAAGTTGGCTCGCAGTACAATGGAAATGGCTGCTCCCAGTCCTGCTCCGGAGGAGACTCCCAGGATGAAAGGATCAGCCATGGGGTTTTTGAAGAGACCCTGGTATGTAGTCCCACTCATGGCCAGGGCACTACCCACCAAAAGACCGGTCATTAATCTGGGGAGCCTGACCTGTAGAATAATCAGCTCCTGTGTGCGGCTGACAGTAGATGCAAAAAAGTCCTCAAAAAGGGGAATTCCCCCCAGCAGGATCTCCAGTATCTGCCGGGGAGAAATGGCTGCTGTTCCCACACCAGTAGAGATGATCATGGAAATTATTAGCAGCGCAAGCAGGATCATAATTATTAATAAGAAGTTTTGCTTTTTCATATCTAAAACCTCATTTTTTTATTCAAAGAGCTCTGGATGGATTGCTCTGGTAAAGGTCTCTAATCCCTCAATAATTCTTGGCCCCGGGCGAGAGATGATCTCCTGGTCAACCAGATAGATCCTTTCATTGGTTACAGCACTCATATCACCAAAACCGGTTCGATTTTCAATGTCTGTCATTCTCTTTACATTGCCATGGCCGGTGGGCAGGATGTAAACCTCAGGATCATTATCGATAATTGTCTCTACACTAACGGTTGGATAACCACTCTGGGCATCACCTGTTAAGTTTTCCCCTCCAGCCTTAACAATCAGCTGTCCAATAAAGGTATCGTCGTTGACTGACATATATGGGTCATCCCAGACCTCATAGAAGACCAGTGGCCTCTCATCAACTCTTTCCATCTTTTCCATCAGGGAATTGTACTTACTCTTCATTTCATTGATAATTGTACCTGATTGAGCCACTTTTCCCGTTGCCTGACCCAGCAGGGCGATGGCATGATAGACATCATCAATACTCAGACTGTTAATGGCAACAACTGGATAACCCATTTCCATTAGCCTTTCCACAGTCTCCTGATCATTCATATTGGTACTTACAACCAGATCGGGTTCAACGGCCATTACAGGCTCTAAGCCGGCATCAGTACCACCAATCTTAGTCTCTTCAACTGCAGCCTCCGGGTAGTTGCAGAAATCTGTAACTCCTACGATCCTATCCTCCAGTCCCAGGGCATAGAGGATTTCAGTAGTGCTTGGTGTCATAGAGACTATTCGTTCTGGTTCTTCCTCAATGGTAACTTCATGTCCGAAATCATCGGTAAGGGTGACTGGAAATTCAGCTGCAGCTGTAAAAGCAGTGAAAAGAAAGAGAATAGTGATTAACAAAAACAGGGTAGTTTTTTTTCTAAGCATATGTTAGCACTCCTTTAATTGTTGGCTTTTAATAAGTACCATCTTAAGCTGAATCGGAAAATAAAAAACTCAGCCTTCTAAGAGCTGAGAACCATAATACCACACCCTTTCTCTCGAAGGTTTTCTGGTATAATAACAGCATAGGCAGGTTTCCTGACTCCGTTTCATTGTCTCTTTTTTGCCTTCCCCTCAGGATGAGAGTGGCTGGATAAAAAAGAGACTCAACGCATACAGTGGCGGGACCGTGTCATTTTAGGCCTTGGGCCTATTGACTTCCCTATTATCCTTACCATAAACTATAAGGCACCTATCCTGATTATATAATTGTAGAGGTTCAATAGCAGCAACTCCAATATACTTTTCAATTTTAACACAATAAACATTATCATGCAAGTGATTTTAGCTTAAAAACAGAAGCCAGTAGAAGTATTTGAATTATGTATGATCTTTATGCTGCTTATCCTTCATATATTTCTCTCTAATCCAGTAGATACTGATCATAACAATAAAGGCTGCTGCCATATTAATAAAACCCAGCAGTCCTGTGATTACAGTCATCATCGTCTCATCGGTCTTAACAGCACTCTTTAAGAGCTGGAGGCCTGAGAAGAAGAGCAGGGCTCCAAGGACTCCAAAGGGAATAATTTGTACCAATTCTGGTGAGGCGAAGAAAAAGGCCACTATCAGTAAAATTACTCCTGAAATAATATTGGAGCCACCGGTGCGGGCACCAAAACGGTACTGAGCTGCCAGGCCACCGGCACCGTGACACATGGGAAAGCCACCCAAAGGAGATGAAATAAGACACATCAGCCCCACACTTGTGGCCAGTTTTTTTTCTGGAACCCGGCGCTGAAAGAGGTCAAAGACCAGCAGAGATGTGGCCAGAATAGAATTGCCCAGGGTAACCGGCAGCTGGGGCAGAGTGCCCTTTATAAACCCCGCAGTTAGTTCTGATAGCTGGGGCAGGGCCAGTACTGGTAGCTGGAACTGATACAGGCCAGGAAAGCCCTGGGCATAGATACCAATTACCAGCCCCACAACAAAGATGACCAGTGAGGAAATATCAAGAAGAGGAAGAAAGGAAAAAATAATTACCACCAGGATGGAGGCTATTCCGATTACCGGATCTCCCAGTACATAACCCAGGGCAGTATGAAAAAAGATCAGGGCCAGTCCCAGCTGGATACCACGAATAATTGGCCTGGGAACCAGTTTTTTAATAGTCTGCATACCACCCAGGAGACCAATTGCTACCAGCACTAGACCGGTAATAATTCCTGCCCCGGCAATTTCCCCGGCCGATAACCCTCCTCCAATGGCTATGGCGCCAATGGCCTTCATGGGCTCCACCGGAATGGGAAGGCGGTAGTAGAGGCCAGTCAGGATATAGAAAAGACCGAAGAAGAAGAGTACAGGGGCCATCTGGATCTCGGTAACCACTGCCACCCCAACAATGATTGGAATCAGGGTTCCATAATCTCCAATGGCACCTGCAGTCTCCT
>CAZXKH010000182.1:0-4756 GCA_964641385.1 uncultured Clostridia bacterium
GCTGGAGGCAGTAAAAGTCTATACCGAGAGAATCGGGGGTAAGGTTACCAGAATAGAAGATGAGCAGCTCATTGACTACAACCTGCCTATCAGAAACCATATTAAGGTTTCATAATACAGCCATTGGGGATCTGGTTAATACTGCTGCTAAGATTTAGGGTACGGCAGTCGGTGGTGAGATAAGGGCTGGGGGGAGCTATCACTGAGAAAAACCACGGATTAGATGTCCGTGGTTTTCTTATTAAAAGGTATAAATTATAATAGTGCCTTATATGGAATCAAATCTTTCTATCGAGGTTCTACAATTACTTTAATGGCAGTTCTTTCTTCGCCTTCTATTTCAATATCAACAAAGGCAGGAATACATATCAGATCAATACCGTTAGGTGAAACAAACCCCCTGGCAATTGCTACTCCTTTTATGGCTTGATTTACTGCCCCTGCACCCACAGCCTGCAATTCAACCCTTCCATTTTCTCTTAGAGAGCCTGCAATTGCTCCTGCGACTGAATTTGGTTTTGAGCTTGATGATATTTTTAATATTTCCATAATTATTTACCCTGTTGCCAGCCTTGAAGTAGGCCTAGTTAAGGTTTTCCCCCTTTCTTTTGCAGCAAAACTTAGGCTGCATATAGTTTATTGAATGATGTAGGAACAAAAACACAATAATATATATCAAGATATATTAAGGGAACCCTAATTATCTTTCGGGATTAAATTTATAAATTATGTATTAAGGATAATTGAGAATTATCATAATCATCTCTTTATTAATATATTATATTAAACAGGCAAAAATCCTTTTTTTGAAAGAAAATTCAGTCTAAACTAATTATTGAATTTCAAAGGAAAAATAATTAAGTGCTAAATAAGCATTATTTTTTGAAGGGACAATATAAATTCTTTGCTTTTGGGGATAATAAACAAAAGACCGCAAGGAATACTTAGAAGGAGGAGATTATGAATGGGAAAAATTAAAAACTTTAAGGTGGATTTACCCTATGAGTGTGTACGGGACAAAAAGTGGATTGATGAAAACCTTAAACCAGGTGATGTAGATGAGTACCAGCTCTTCAAGTGTGAGATTACCGGTGAGATGGTGTTTCCAGTAGAACTTTCAAATCTAATGTATCGTCTGGAGATGAATCAGAAAAGAATAGAGGCCAAAATTGATCTTCTTTTTGCACTTTTGCGGCAGAGAAAAAAAGAAAATACACAATATAGACAGGATGGCAATAGCAATTCCTCAAAATCAACTGTGAACGAGAATGATTCAAGGTCCAGATGGGGTGGGTGTGATGAAGAAAAAAAATTAAAATTATATGAAGTGATGAAGGAGGCAGAGGAAAAGGGTATAGCTTTAAGAACTACTGAGTTAAAAGATCTTGGGGGCAAGTTTTCAACAGCTGTTAGCTATTCCTATCAGATTTTTGATGGCTGGAAGGATGCAGTAAGAAACTACCGTCAGTTTAAGAATAATTTTTAATTGAGAATAATGGGTGATATGAATTTTGTGAATATTTACGACATATACTGATTAATAATTATAATTATAAGAATTGTCCCATATTTTAATATCATAATAATCTTTATCCTTCTTTGAATGTGAATAAAGTCACAGGTGTTATGTGATATTTATCACAACAATAGTTTTTAAGCAAGGAATCGTCCTATAAATAAGGAATATATAAATGGTCAATAGCTTTAAAGAAAACTGGATTTATTGGTAAAGCTACTTGATATTAATAGTGAATAATGATATCATTAACGGAGAAAAAATAAAGGACATTATTGTAGTTGTATAGAAATAATTCATCAAAGACTACTATTATTTTATGGGGGTTAGGGACTTGGATATTGACCAGAACTTTGTTGTTGAAGAAATTCACAGGTGTTTGGGTTTATATTCCAACTTTGATGACGTAAAGGATCTGGTAATTGCTCTATATCAGGCCCAGGCTGATTTTTTCGATCAACACTCAGACCTAATTGCTAATAAGATTAATCTGGGTCTATCACAGGAAGAGATTGATGATCAATTAAGAAATTCTAAGGTCCTACTTCCTGAGGGGGAACTCTCCAGTGAGCTATTCTTAGAGTTAACCAGAAGCATAATCGAGACAGTAATAGATTTTGAAGCTGCTCTGGAAGAGGAGCTGGAGATGTTAATGGAGTTTCTAGAAGAAAGAATAGATGGGGAAAGCTTTGTTGTAGATGAAATTCCTGAACTGATTAAAGGGGCTGCAGAGGAGACCTCGGCTGCCATAGACCTGGTAACCTTTCTCTTGACCTTTTCTGCCTCAGCAGCTTATAAAAGTTCCTGGGATCAAAGCCTGGAGGAGATTGATACCTCGCTCTGGAATGAAGGCCACTGTCCGGTTTGTGGTATGCAGCCTCATTATGGAATTATCAGTGAGCAGGAGGGCTACCGTGAGCTGGAATGCTGGTTGTGTTCTACACGCTGGATATTTCAGCGTTTAATGTGCCCATACTGCCAGAATACTGATCAGGAAGAGATGGGGTATTTCTCCTTTGAAGAAAGGGTGGAAACCTGCAGAGTTCACTTCTGTCAGGTATGTGATAAATACTTGAAAGTATATGATCTGCGTGAACATGAAAAGGAAAATGCACTACTTCAGGTTCACAATCTTGCCACCTTATCACATGACTTAATTGCTAGAAAGGAGGGTTTTAATTCAGGATCAGCACTAGAGTGGGTTAATGATGGTGAATTAGAATCTTGAAAATGTTAGGGGGTATTTGTAATCTATGAAAGTCTCGAGGCGTGACTTCATTAAGTTGACAGGCACAACAGCAACAGCTGCCACTCTGACTTCGCTTGGTTTTAAGAAGTCTGTGAAAGCAGATTACAGGCCAATTAGAGTGCACTACGCACAAGAAATTACCACAATCTGCCCCTTCTGTTCGGTTGGCTGTGGTATTATCTGTCACGTGAAGGATGGGAAGCTGATCAATACAGAGGGAGATCCGGATCATCCCATCAATGAAGGTACACTTTGTAGTAAAGGTAGTTCTCTCTTTAATATGGCCAATGTTTATGATGAACAGGGGAAGATCAAACCCAACCCCAAGCGCTTAACCAAGGTTCTCTATCGTGCTCCTTACAGTGACCACTGGGAGGAAAAGGAATGGGACTGGGCGCTGGAACAAATGGGCCAGAGAATTAAAGAGACCAGAGATGAGACCTTTGAACAGACTGATGAGAATGGTGTAACCGTTAACCGTACTACCGCCATTGCTCATCTTGGTAGTGCTATGTGTAACAATGAGGAAAACTATCTCTTCCATAAGTTGGTGCGCGCAATGGGTCTGGTAAATATAGACCACTGCGCTCGTTTGTGACACTCTTCTACAGTTGCCGGTCTTGGCAACACGTTTGGAAGAGGCGCAATGACCAACCACTGGATTGACTACCAGCATTCAGATGTCTTAATGAACATTGGTCTTAACACGGCAGAAAACCATCCTGTTTCCATGAAATGGATACAGAAGGCCAGGGAAAAGGGTGGCAAGCTGATCTGTGTGGATCCTCGCTTTACCAGGACAGCAGCCATGTCTGACCTCTATGCTCCACTGCGTCCGGGCACCAACACTGCTTTCCTCTCAGGACTTATCCAGTATGCTCTGGACAATGATCTTTATAATGAAGAATATGTAAGGCATTATACCAATGCATCCTATTTAATTGACCCTGAATTCACCTTTGAGGATGGTGTTTTCTCCGGGGCAGAATTTGTAAATGGACAGGTTAGCTATGATAAGTCAACCTGGTCCTATCAGCAGGATGAGGATGGCAATGTCCTCAAAGATGAAAGCCTGCAGGATCCCAGGTGTGTCTTCCAGCTGATGAAGGAACACTATTCCCGCTATGATCTAAAAACTGTCAGCGATATTACCGGCTGTCCTGAGGACAAGCTGCGAGAAGTAGCAGAGCTCTTCTGTGGTACCGGTGAGGACGATAAAGCTGGAAACATCATGTATGCCATGGGTATCACTCAGTTTACCCACGGTGCTCAGAATGTTCGTTCCATAGCCATGCTCCAGCTTTTGCTGGGTAACATGGGTATTGCCGGTGGCGGAGTTAATGCTCAGCGTGGACAGTCTAACGTACAGGGTTCCACTGATATGGCCATGCTCTTTCATATTATTCCTGGCTATATGGGTGTTCCTCGGGCTGCTCTTCATCCTACCCTGGATGATTATAACGAGGTTGAGACCCCAGCCACAGGTTACTGGTCCAACAAGCCTAAATTCCTGGTTAGCCTGCTAAAGGCCTTCTGGGGAGAGAATGCAACTGCGAATAATGACTTCCGTTATGACTTCTTGCCCAAGATGGATCATAAAAACCGCTCCCATATCGGTATGTACAGTGAAATGGCTGAGGGCAACATGAAGGCTATGATCTGCTGGGCTGATAACCCGGCCGTCAGTGGTCCTACTGCCGGAAGTAAGCGTAAGTACAGTGCCAATATGGACTGGCAGATTGTTGTTGATATCTTTGAGAGTGAAACTGCTTCCTTCTGGAAGGAGCCTGGCGTTGATCCCAGTGAGATAAAGACTGAGGTCTTCCTGCTGCCAGCAGCCCTTCATATTGAAAGAGAGGGTTCAATCAGCAACAGTGGACGCTGGATCCAGTGGCGAAATAAAGTAGTTGAGGAACCTGGAGATGCCAAGTCTGACCTCTGGATCGTCGATAAGCTTTATAAGGCTGTTAGAGATGCCTATCAACAGGATC
>CAZXKH010000183.1:0-4721 GCA_964641385.1 uncultured Clostridia bacterium
CTCCACTCTTATTCACCCCTCCGATAAACAACACGGGGATCCAGATAACTGTAAACCAGATCAGAAAAAAAGTTCATGATCAAGACCACCCCGGCCATTAACATGAAAGAAGCCTGTGCCAGGGGGTAATCACTGGTCCGAACTGCATTCAGCATCTCCCGGCCAACACCTGGCCAGGAAAAGACCGTCTCCACCACCACCATCCCCCCCATGGAAAGGCCAATGGTAATGGCTGCCTGGGTAACAACAGGTAGCAGAGCATTTCTGGCTGCATGCATGTACATCACCCTGCTTTCAGGCATCCCCTTGGCCCGACAGAGCTCAATAAAGTCCTCCCCCATTACCTCCAGCATGGTATTGCGCATAATCAACATCGGTAACCCCAGATAATAGATGGCTATAACCAGGGCTGGCAAAATAAGGTGATGGAGAAAATCCAGGGTCAGTATCTTATCCATAAAGCTGGTAGCAGTGTAGGGCATAGTTCTCATCCCGCTGCTGGGGAAAATGCCCCACATAATGCCAAAGGCCATAATGGCCAGCATCCCCGTCCAAAAGGTGGGAGCAGAGCGCATCAAAAGACCGCTGACAATTCCGCCGATCTCAAGCCCTGTCCCCCGTTTCCAGGTTAATAAAACCCCCAGCAGTGGTCCCACCAGATAGGCAATGAATATTGCAGTCATCATCAGTACAATGGTATTTAACATTTTTTCATACAAAATATTGGAGACTGAAGTTTTGTAATGAAAGGACATTCCCAGATCTCCCCGTAAGGTGTTGCGCAGATAAATAAAATATTGAGTACCAAGGGGCTGATCAAGCCCAAATCGTTCCCTAATTACCTCCCGATCCTCTCGAGAAAGACCCTCTGTTACCAGGGCCTGTGTGGGATCAGGCAACCCCATTCGGAAGAGAAAAAAGAGCATGGTCAATATAACCCAAAATATTATTACCATCTGTCCCAGACGTTTTAGAATAAAGGTCCCCTGCTGCAACCCAATCCAGCTCCTCTCTTCACAATTACTGAATATATAAATACAGAAAAAAATATACTTAAAAAAGGGGCGGGATAGAGGAGAGTTCCTCTATCTCACCCCTACACCTCATATCATCCAGGATTAAAGATATAATTTACTCTGGATAATTAATTCTTCCCTCATCATCCCACCAGTATCCTGCTTCCTCCAGCTTCTCCCTTGCCAGATCAAGATCATACTCAAACCTGGGAACATAGGGGTTATGCCAGAAGGCATTTACGGGAGCAACAACTGAAGTTCCAGGTTCTCCCAGTCCGTCCAGTAGCACATCGATAATGGTATGTTTATCAATCCCATGCGCCAGAGCACGCCTCAGTTCAACATCATCAAAGGGCTGACGTCTCAAATTATAGGTCAGATGATAGTAACCAAAATCAGGAACATTGATTACTGTCAAATGGTCTTCAGCCTCTGCCAGAGGAATCTGACCAGGTTCCAGACGCCAGGCGGTCATATCGATCTCTTCACGTAGTAAACCGGTATAAACTCCCTCGGAGTCAGCATAGATTATATAATCAATGGCATCAATATCCAGTTCATCAGCCCGGAAGTGATCATCAAATTTGGCCAGACGTTTATATTCTCCCCTATCAAGACGGTCAAAGACAAAGGGACCACTACCAACTGTAGGTATATCCTCTGTCATTTCACGTGGCTCGTCAATCTCAGACCAGATATGCTTGGGCAGAATTGGAATCTGACTTAGGGTTACAGTAATAAAGGGAGCGAAGGGCTCTTCCAGATGAAATTCAACTGTCCGGTCTCCGGTTATAACTGTTTCATCGATCATGCGGAAGAAGGGACGGAAATAACCGAAGTCATGTTCAATATAATAGTCATAGCTGAACTTAATATCCTCAACCGTCACTGGTTCACCATCATGGAAGGTCATGCCTTCACGAATAACAACTTCCACAGTGGTCTCATCAAGGTCATTGATCTCCTCTGCTGCCCAGGGAATAGGCTCAATATCAGGTGAAAGCCTGACCAGTTTATCATAGTACATGCGCATGAACTTCCAGCCCCAAACAGAAGTGGAGAAGAGGGGATTGATACTATCTGGCTCCTGAGAGGTACCAATAGTTAGTGATTTATCATCTGTCAGAGGTACTACTTCATAGGGGGTCCATTCATTATAAATTGCCTCTCCAGCCATGGAGACATAGTTATCAAAGGTATTAATATTATGTGCAACTACTTCATCTCGGTAAAAAAGAACATTCAAGGGCTGATCCTCCATACCCAATAGCTGAGCATGATGTACCAGTTCCTGTCTCTCTTCGACATCATATTCTCGCTGCTGTCTTTCAAAGAGAACATCATAGCTGGGGTTTTCATAACCACCAGGGTTATTATCTCCCAAACCGGTCTGCTCGGAGTGCAAGGTACCTAAAAAATGCTGTGGATCAAGGCGATCCACCCTCCCTGACCAGCCCAGAATGGTAGCATCAAAGTCCTGTTCCTCATAAAAACGCTGCAGGAGTGAAGAGAATTCCATGGGCCTGACATTAACCTTAAATCCCAGTTCCTCCCAGGCTTCAGCAATCATAAATCCAGCCTCATACCTGATGGGATCATAGCCCTCTGTGGTAGTGAGTATCTCAAACTCTTCCACCTGAGTTGCAGAAACAAGGCCCACACTTGCCAGAATAAATAATGCTGCCAGCATCAGAATAAGTGGTTTCCTTTTCATCTTACTCCTCCTTTATTATTTTTGTACTTTCAATTAAATAACTTCTTTATGTTCAAGAGATATCCTTCCACAAAAATGTAATGCTTGAATACGTGCTCTAATAATTGCCATTTACCGTACAGTTGCATTGACCTTAAAAGTCGCCCCCTTATTTGTATAATAAACTCCATCCTTTATTAAAGGGGGCAAGATAACTCCCCAAATGCTGGATAAATATCATGTCATGAAAAGAGTAAATGAAGCTGAAGACGGGGTCAGGACACATAGAAGAAAGTGAAAACATTGAACAAAGTATATATAGCATAAAAATGACCGGGAAAGGAGACCCCTCCCCGGCCTTTTAAACATTAACTGTTAGTTACCGGTATTCTCCTGGTAAACATCCTGACGGTAAACATCATGCATCCTTGGCATCCATCCCCACCAGCCACCACCAGCATGGCTGAGGTAGATATTCTCTATATCGTCGTAAATGGCCATCAGATTGGTAGGTCTGACAATGGGATTAAAGACTCCCTGGGAAAAATAATAGTTAACCAGCTGATCTACATAATCATCAAGCTCTTCAAGGCTTGTGGCCTCATAGGTTTGATCCACAAGACGGCGCAGCTTTTCTGTATCATAGCCGGTCTTCTGTGGGTACCATTTGTAGTCAGGGCTAAACCACCAGTTATACATGTCTCCCTTGGTCACCCACTGATGCTCCCAGAGAACAGCTTCATGCTCTCCCGCATCCATTCTTGCTCTGACTGTAGCCTCATCAAAAAAGCGAAGATCGGCATCAACTCCCAGCTCATGCCACATTCCCTGAACCATTTCTGAAATCATTCTAATTTCAGTAAAGTCCTGGCAGACCAGTTCAAAGGATAGCCTCTCCCCATCTCGATAACGGAAGCCATCACTTTCCATTTCCCAGCCAGCCTCCTCCAGTAGAGCAGCAGCCTTATCATGATCATAATGGTACATCAGTTTCGTATTCTCAGTCTCCAGAAATGATGAAGTATAGGGGCTGTGAGCGGCTTCAGCATATCCATCGAAGACCACAGTAACAATGGCCTCTCTGTTTACAGCATAGTTTAGTGCCTGCCTTACTTCTTTCTCATCCAGGGGAGCAACGGTTGTATTATACTCTATAGCACGCATGGTATAGGAAGGCGTCTCCAGTATCTCCACACCGGGAATGGCTTCAATTTCTTCAATATGAAGGGTGGGAACCTCAATAATACCGTCTATTTCTCTGGTTCTAAGCATGGCCACCCTTGTACTCGATTCTGGCACATACTTCAATGTAACCCGATCAAGGTAAGGAGGACCGGGATTATACTCCTCTCCCTCCTCCAGTCCAGCAAAGTCAGCAGCCCATTCAGGTGCCCACCAGTAATCCTCATTGCGAACAAAGCTGACATGCTCTCCCTTAATCCATTCCTCCATCAGGAAGGGTCCATTACCATAGGCCATCTCATAACCATACTCCTCCCCGTAGCGTTCAAGTGCCTCTGGAGTTCGCATGGCACCCATCCAGCTGGGAGTGGCCATTACCTCCTTCAGTTCCGGAAAGGGTTTTCCTACCTGGTTAATCTCCACTGTATAGTCATCGACAATTACAATATGATCCTCATCAGGCACATTCATCAATGGATCACTGTAAACAGCATCATCCCTAATCCTTTCTCGAAGCAGCCAGGCAAAGGCCTCAGCATCAAGTGGTATTCCATCATGGAAGGTAACACCTTCCTCCAGATGAAAGGTAAAGACCAGTCCATCTTCACAGACCTCTAACTCTTCCACCCAGCCTGAAGGAGTTAACTCACCACCTGGCCCATAAAGAAAGGGACCTTCACTGATGAAAATATGGGCCTGGTCACCACGGGTTGTTCGCAGAGTGTCCATACTGAGAGGTTCATAAGCACGGGCCAGTATCAGCTCCCCACCATACTTATCGGGGTCCCTATCCCGCATCCAGGCCTCTTCTTCAGCCTGAAGAGGAGAAG
>CAZXKH010000184.1:0-4709 GCA_964641385.1 uncultured Clostridia bacterium
TAGTGCCTTATTTCCCTTAGCAATGAAAATACAATACTTTTAATAAATATACCCTTGTGAAAGTCCCTGTGGCTAAGGAGCTTGGAAATGATATGATGAAAGGCTTTGCAGGAGTAAATTGGGTCTAATCCTCTTTAACAAATTCTCCCGGACTTTACCCACGGAGCACCATATTTTTAATGAACAGGGGCTCTACAGGATGTGATCATAATTAGATACTTATCTTGTACGGGGAATAGAAACCCCTGCCAGGACTTTGCTGGCGGAGAGTAAATATTCAGATGTTTTTCCACAGAAAATGCTTAACATCACTAAAACCCTTTTTATGGAGTGCAGAAAGGGGAATGATCAGTGAGCTGGAATACAATCTTCTCAGGGGCGGGAGGTTTCTTCTGCTAAGTGGTAAATCGATCTTATTGGCCAGGATACAGTAGGCAGGCTGTTGGCTGGCATAGGAGTTAATTTGGTTATCAATTAGATTGTCTATTTCTTTTTTACCAGGTTTAAAACGACTTAGATCAATGATGTGGAGTACAATAATACTGGCTTTGATGCGATTAATGGTCTGGGCCATGGCCTTTCTTATCTGCTGGCAGGGATGGATGCCATCGCTGAGTCCACAGGAATCGATGAGTTCTATTTTTTTTCTTCCCTTTCCCCTGGGGAGAGAAAGGGTTATTGACTGTAATCTTTTCGTTTGATTGGGTTCTGAACTGATCAATCGCTCTCTGGCCTCTGAGAGCATGAAACTTTGAGTTGAACTGAAACCCTCTGGTTGCCTTATTGTCAGCTGCATTCTTTTGATTCCTAAAAAATCTGCAAAATTAAGAGTAAAACAGGTTTTCCCTGCATTTGGACGGCCAATGACCAGGCATTGTGTCATTTTAAAGATCCTCCTCCAGGTCCTCTTTTTTTAAGTAAAGAAGGTCCTGCCGGGAGTGATCTTCTTTATTAAAGAGCCTGACTGCCTGGTTGCGGATGGTCTTTTCTATTATATTACGGACGGTGCGGGCATTACCACCCCGGTACCCTTCCTTTATTCTTTTATTGAGCAGCAGCTGAAAGAGGGCTTTCCTGGCTCTTTGATCCAGGATGTACTGTCGTTCTCTGGTCATTAGCTCTGCAATCTTCATTAGTTCATCGATACTGTAGTCATCAAAATCAATCTTGATGGGTAGCCTTGAATCCAGTCCAGGGTTTGTATTGAGGAAATCCTCCATCTCCTGCCTGTATCCATCCAGAATAATAATCAGGTTATCGTTATGATCTTCCATGGCCTTTACCAGAGCATCAATGGCCTCTTTCCCAAAATCCCTTTCACCGCCTCTGGCCAGCGAATAGGCCTCATCGATGAAGAGAATCCCTCCCAGGGATTCTTTAATTACCTTTCGGGTCTTCTGTGCGGTCTGCCCGATATACTCACCTACAAGGTCTGCTCTTTCCACCTCTTTCAGATGACCCTTATCCAGCAGCCCCATTTCATTGTATATCTTTCCCAAAAGACGGGCCACTGTTGTTTTTCCGGTGCCGGGATTGCCCTTAAAGACCATGTGCATAACAACTGATTCTGTTTTCAGGCCAAGCTCTTTCCTCTTTTTTTGTATGGCAAGCAGTGCCCTGAACTCATGCACAATATCCTTTATCTTTTGCAGTCCAATTAACCTGTTTAGCCTGGCAACCTGTTTTTCTACAGCTTCAATTCTTTCTTCTTCGTCAGGCCTACTATCCTTTGTGGCCTTCTCTTTGCCATTGTTGCCAAGAAGCAGGTTGAAGGCAGTGGTAATATCAATTTCTCCGGCTTCAAAGAGGCCCAGTACCTGCTGGCGATTATGGTTTGGATAATTTTTCTCCACCATTGGGCCATCACCTCATAATTTTTCTATATCTTTTATCCTATGTCAGGGTGAGGCCCTCTGTGATAAAAAACTGGTTATCAAATCCCCTGCCTGCTGTCTAAGGTCCTTCTTTTTTGCTTTATCAACTCGAAACCAGTGGACATCCTTTTCCTTTTTAAACCAGGTCAACTGTTTTTTGGCAAAGTGCCTGGTATTTCTCTTGATAAGTCTTACTGCCTCCTGGTAATCATATTCGCCTTCAAGATAACCAATCAGCTCCTTGTAACCCAGTCCCTGCAGGGCAGGAAGTTCAGGACTGTAACCTGCAGTAATTAAATCCTTAACCTCTTCTAACAATCCCTGCTTCAGCATCCTGTCCACCCTTTTATTGATCCGGTCATAGATCTCTTCACGGCTTGCAGTAAGACCTATCTTAAGGTGGTGATAGGGATCCGGTCTTTCTCTGGCTTTTTGCTTATAATAAGAAACTGTTTTGCCGGTTGCTCTGTAAACTTCAAGTGCCCTAATAATCCTGCGCTGATCATTGGGATGCAGCCTGTCTGCAGTCTCAGGATCAATCTCCTGCAGTCTGCTGTGCAGATAGAGGTTCCCCTTTTTTTCAGCCAGCTCCTCGCATTGTTTACGATAAGCCCAGTCGGTATCCATTTCGGGAAAGATGAAACCATGAACGGTAGCCTTGATATAGAGTCCTGTCCCTCCTACCAGCAGGGGAATTCTGTTTCTACTGTTGATTTCACTGATCAGTCTTTGAGCTCTTTTTTGAAAGTCTACCACACTAAAATCCTGATCAGGGGTGATGATGTTGATCAGATGGTGAGGGACTTCTCTTCTAGCTTCTGCCCGAGGGGTGGCTGTACCTATGTTCATACCTTGGTAGATCTGCATTGAATCGGCAGATATTATCTCACCATCAAACTCTCGGGCTAGATTAATAGAAA
The DNA here is from genome assembly GCA_964641385.1 of uncultured Clostridia bacterium. Lineage (GTDB taxonomy): Bacteria > Bacillota > Halanaerobiia > CAZXKH01 > CAZXKH01 > CAZXKH01. The sequence continues at coordinate 2,795 of CAZXKH010000184.1, forward strand.
GTTCTGTTTTTCCTGTGGCTGTGGGACCCAGAATAACGATTAGATCCTCTTTTTTCTGCATATTAATCCCGAAATGAACGGGGTTCCTTTCCCCTCTCTATTATCTATTAAAGGCTCGATCAAGCTCTCCTTTACTGATTCTTAAAATAATTGGCCTTCCATGCGGGCAGCGTAAAGGATTCTCGGTTTTTAAAAGTCTTTTGAAAAGATGCTCTATCTCTTTAACATTCATATTTTTTTTTGCTTTAACTGCTCCCTGGCAGGCAATAACAATGGCCAGGCTCTCATCTATTGCCCTCTCCTCTACTGCCGAGGGATTATGCTCATCAATTAGTGCTTCTATTAAATCCAGCAGATCCTGTTCTGAAAAACTCCTCAGGTGGTTGGGGACGGCTCTAACCAGCAGTGTCTTTTCACCAAACTCTTCAACCTGAAAGCCAAATTTATGCAGATGGGACATATAATCCTGCAGAAGGACCCATTCCTCTGCCGTTAGTTCGATACTCAGTGGAGTTAAGAGCAGCTGACTGTCAGGAGCCCTGTCCTGAGTTATTTTATTGATCAACTCTTCATAGATAATTCTCTCATGAGCAATATGTTGATCAACCAGGTAGAGACCTCTTTCGCCCTGAAGCAGCAGATAAGTGCTGTAGAGCTGGCCAAGGGGGTAAACCTCTTCACCCTTCACCAGAAAACCCTTCATCTGAATATTTGCCCTCTCTTCCCTCCCCTTATCTGGCTGATCAAGATTAAGGGCAGGTTTTTCTTCTTTACTGTTTTTTTGTTTTAGAGGTAGGGTCAGCTCCTCTGTCTTTTTGTTAGTGGTGGTTTTATTATTAATCTTTGGTTGGTCCTTAATCTTAAAGTCCGGGACCAGATCTTCCTGCTGAAGACTTGCTTGAATGGCACTCTTAACAGCCTGATCTACTTCAGAGAAGCGGCTGAATTTAATGGTCCTTTTTTGAGGATGGATATTAACATCTACATGGATGGGATTGATCTTAATTTTCAGCAGGGAAAATGGATGACGTTTGGGAGGAAGTAGATCACCATAGGCATTGAGAACACTCTTATTGAGCAGGCTACTTTTGATCAGGCGATTATTGACTGCAAAGACCATATGCCTGGGAGTTGAACGTGAGTAGTCAGGTTTGGAGATCAGGCCTTTAATTTGGATATAGTTTTTTTCTGCTGAAACCGGTATCAGCCGTGAAACCATTTGCTGATCGTATAAAAAGGGTACAGTATCAATTGTTTTACCCTGACCAGGAGTTTTAAAGATCCTTTTTCCATTATGGGTAAGAGAAAGGGCAATTTGAGGATAGATTAGAGCCATATTATGAACCAGGGAACTGAGATGACCAAACTCAGTGTTTACCTTCTTTAAGTGTTTTAACCTGGCCGGGGTATTATGAAAAAGGTCTTTAACCTCAATAATAGTTCCACCTTTCATGGCTATTTCCTCACTGGATACTACTTTCCCATTAACCAGCTTAAGATATACCCCTGTCTCCTCCTCAGCTGATCTGGTCTTAATTTCAACCCTGGATACGGCAGCAATGCTGGCCAGGGCTTCACCACGAAAACCCAGTGTGTTGAGTGAATAGAGGTCCTGAACTGTATTTATTTTGCTGGTGGAATGGCGGTCAAAGGCCAGCTGAACATCACTCTTTAATATACCACAACCATTATCCCTTACCTTCATGGATCTGGTACCACCAGCCTCTACTTCAATGTCGATCTTTGTGCTGCCGGCATCAATTGAATTATCAAGCAGCTCTTTAATAACTGATACTGGCCTTTCAACAACCTCACCGGCTGCAATCTGGTTTGCGATCTGGGGCTTGAGCTTGTTGATTCTCATAAATATTCTGCAGGAAACCTCGTCCGTGAAAGGGGCGGGGAGGAATGCAGT
>CAZXKH010000185.1:0-4703 GCA_964641385.1 uncultured Clostridia bacterium
CCTGCTGGCAGGGTAAAGTGGTCTATCTAAATCCCCCCGAGAGGAGTAAATCTTTTGGGAGTTACAGGGTCAGTGGCAGGGAGGGGAGGCTTCTTTTGGTGGACTCCGCTTTGGGAAGTGATAACAGTTTTGATGCTGAGTCTCTAATAACTGGCCTGGGCTTGTCCAGGCCCATCTTCTGGCTCAACAACCCCCTGCTCATTAATTATCTTCCTTCTGAGAAGGAACGGAACTGGCCCTTGGTCTTTGATGCCGTAGATAACTGGCTTTATCATCCCTCTTACCGGCACCTGAGGGCAGAGGTAGAAGCCTCCTATCACAGCCTGAAAAGGGAGGCCCAGCTGATCTTTACTGTCTCCAGGGCACTTAAAGAATATTTTAACCGGCGGCAGGGCAGGGTCTACTGGATCCCCAATGGAGTGGAGGCCAGGCTGCTGGAGGAGGATTGCGGGGGAGATATTCCCCCTGAGCTAGGAGGCCTGGAGGCTCCTCTGCTGGGTTATGTGGGGGTAATTGAGCAGCGCTTTGATGCCCGGCTGGTGGCAGAGCTTGCCTCCCGGCTGAAAAGGGGCAGGGTGGTGCTGGTGGGGCCGATCTGGAAAGAGGGCCTTACCGGTTATCAGCGATTATTAACCGAAGAGCGGGTGGTGCTTTTGGGTTTTAGGCCCTATAGTGAGATAACCCGTTATATTAAGGCCTTCCAGCTCTGTCTTTTGCCACACCGACTCACTGAGCTGACCAGGAGCATGGACCCCTTAAAGCTCTATGAGTACCTGGCCCTGGGGCGGCCGGTGGTCTCTACACCGGTGGCTGGAACGGAGAAGTTTAAGGGATTAATAACTATTGCTTCCGGGGTGGAGGGTTTTTTGGCTGCCGTTGAGCAGATAAAAAAAGAACCAGCAGAAGAGGAGAAAAGAAGGGAGGCTCTAAGAGAAGAGACCTGGGAGCAGCGGGTAAAGAGAATAATGAAGATCATTCATTCTCTGCTTTAAAAGAAGAGTCATAAAAAAGACCCCACCTGAAGGGTGAGGTCTTTAGCAATTATGGAAGGTCGATGTCGTTTATCTCCTTCATTCTCTCTTCCAGGGAGGAGAGAAAGATGTAAACCAGATCAACGGTTTCCCGGTACATACTCTCTCCCAGCTGGCGGCTGTAATTGAAGTAGAGTTTTTTGTAGTCATTGATTCTTTTTTTGCTTCTGTTTTCAAGGACTTCCTTGATGGAGCCCTTCTTGCTCATCAGGCCTCTGACCATGCCGATAATACCCAGTCTATCCAGCCCATCTGCATCATAGACGATCTTTTCCTCGGTTGTTTCCGGTGGTATATGAGAGGTAACAGTATGCCTGACCACGATGCGGACTATTCTATGGTTATCATCCTCATTGACCCAGGTTGACTTGAGAAAGGTATCAGTGATATTGCCACCGGTGATTCCATGGAGGGCCCTTTCATCATTCTGGGTTCTTCCGATGTCATGGAAGAGGGCACCACAGGTTAAAATAAAGGGGTCAACCTCATCTTCAATATTGTGGGCAATATCCAGGGCGTAGTTTAAAACCTGCAGCACATGAGAGTAGTCATGTCCCTCACAGGCATGGTGTTTATCTCTGATGAACTCCTCTACGTTATAGATGAATTCTCTCTCTTTTTTGGTCAGCTGACGTGTAAACATATGACCACCTAAACCTTAAAGGAGTAGATGGGCTGCAGAATGGCTGCAACTTCACCCAGCTCCAGTTCAACTGTCTTTTCTATGACCTCCTGCCCCCGATAGGTATAGGGGATTTCTCTGACCCCGGAAAGGATTTTGGTCCCGGGGGAATCCTTGAGCTCAAGCTCAAAGAAGCGGCTTGAATTCAGGTTATGGATGTTCTTTACACCCTCCAGATCCGGGAAGTAATAGCCACCACCATGAGGAAGGAGATTGGCATTTATTAATCTTTCGTTGACGCCCAGACTCATGGCCCGATGGTGAAAGCCCAGCTTTTCCAGCTGTTCAATCTTCAGATTCTTTTTACCATGGAGGAGGTAGCCGGGCAAATCGGCCCTCAGCATGACTGGATAAAGGGTATCATTTTCACTTTCAAAGCTGTGTGAACCCAGCAGGATGGCATTTTTGCTGATCAGGCCCTGATGGTTTTCATTGGAGATAACCTGGAAGGCATCAAATAGCCTTTCTGCCACCAGCAATCTCCTCTGGCGGGAAAACTCCTCGGCAAAGCAGTAGAAGTTATAATAATCCTCTGCCTGAGGACCAGTGAGAACTCTCAGCTCTCCCCAGGGGGTGGTAATGGTATCTGCCAGCTCCATCAGGCGGGGGCTCTGATCCCAGTAAAGGCCAAAGCCCTTGGGATTATCCTGCCGAAATTCTCCACCGGCACCATGCAGGACAAAGATATAGGGTGGCAGTTCTAGTTTGCTTCTCTTAACTGAAAAGAGATTAATGAAATGGTTGCCGCGGCCGAAATCAAGCTTGACCTCAGTATCTCCCAGTATTTCAATGCTGTCCTTAAACTTCTCCATCTTTTCCAGGATCCTGGGGGCAGGCATCAGGCGCTCCAATCCTCCCACCAGCATGCCACAGGCATTTGGTTTGCTGTCCAGAATTACCAGGTCCTCTTCTCCACTACCCCATGATAAGAGGCCTCCATAGCCAAAGCCGCTCTGCCAGCGGTAGGTGTTGCGAGTAATTGTCATATCAGGTGATCCAATAAAGGTTGCATCCGGTTTTAAACCCAGCTGACTCTGCAGGTGGTGTATTTTGGCCAGTCCATAGCACATGTTGGTAATACAGAGTTCCGTACCACTGTCATTGATCCCCAGTGCAAAGATATGTTCACGTGCCCAGTCCAGAGATTCGTTAAGCTGTACTGCCATTTGCATCACTCCCATGATATTATTTTTTGTCACCATTATTTTTTATCACAAAATATTTGAAGAGAAAGATAAATATAAAAAAAATAAAAGAGTGTAACTTAATAGCTTCTAGACAATAATAGGAGAATCCTGCCTAATTTATAATATATTTATTATAAAAATAATATGATGCAAAAAGAGGGATAAAAAACCTTACCCTGTTAGTAGAAGGCCAATAAATTAATTATAATCATCATTTATTGATTGTCAAGGTTTATTTTCTAGGATTATTTATTTATTGATCCTGAAATCTTATCTAAAGTATCTTTTCCTTGTAAAATTAAATAAGAGATTCTCTGGAAAAAATTAATTAAAGGTCAAGAAAAGCTTTGTTCTTACAGAGGAGAGAGTCCTCTGATAGGACACAATATTGTAGCTTGAAATGGGTCATATATCTAGGATATAATATTAGGTAAGGGATTAAGAAAGCTGTAAAGGGTGTCTTTAATTGGAGAAAGAGGTAGAAGTACAGGTTAGCAGCCTGCAGGAGTCTCCCGAGGGAACCAGCAGCATTAAGTTTAGCACCAGTGGCCGCCTCCAGCGCCGGGAGGAGGGTTACTCTCTTGTTTATCGAGAACAGGCAACAGGTATGGAGGGGGTAAAAACAGAGCTGGTTATCAATCAGGAGGGGGTCGTGACTCTGATTAGAAGCGGTTCCATTAAATCAGAGCAGACCTTTAAGGAGTACGAACGTGATCTGAGCACCTATAATACACCCTTTGGTCAGCTTTTAATCGAGGTTGATGTTAAACAGATCGAACTCTCCCTGGGGAAGGACCAGGGTTCTCTTTTTTTAAAGTATGGCCTTAATCTCAATAATGACAAGATCAGTGATAACCGACTGGCAATCACCTATAATAGCAAATAGTTGACTGGAAAGGAGAATTGGCATGAACCCTGTACTGGAGATTAGAAAAACAATTGAGCAGGCCCTGGAGGGGGCCCTACATAATTATCTGGAGGGTAAAGAGGAACTGGATGAACTGCCCCAGTGTGGTCTGGAGGTTCCCAGAGAAAGCGACCATGGTGATTATGCCACCAACCTGGCTCTGTTGCTGGGGGGAAGGCTTAAGGAACCACCACAGCAGCTGGCCCGGGAACTGGTTAGCAGACTGGAGACTTTAATGGACAGTGACCGGGAACTGGGGGCAATACTGGCAGAGATAAAGGTGGCAGGTCCTGGATTTATAAACTTCTATTTAAAACCTGACTGGCTTTTTAGTGTTCTCCCCACCATTCTGGAGAGGGGAGAGCAGTATGGCAGCTCTGATTATGGAGGTGGAGAGAGGGTTCAGGTGGAGTTTGTTAGTGTTAATCCCACCGGTCCACTCCATGCCGGTCACTGTCGGGGAGCTGTGGTGGGAGATATCCTGGCCAGCATTCTTGAGGCTTCAGGCTATGAAGTCTCAAGGGAGTACTATCTCAATGATTATGGGCAGCAGATGGAACTGCTGGGGCGGGCAGTGGGACTTCGTTATCTGCAGCTTCTCGGACAGGAGATAGAATTTCCCGTTGAGGCCTATCAGGGTGATTATATCCGTGATATTGCTGCTGACTTTTTAGAGGAGAAAGGCCCGGGGGAGGCAGAGAAGGCTGAGCAGGGAGAGTTTGAGGTTTTTAGGGAGTATGCCTACCGGCGGATGCTGGAGATTATAAAGGAAGATCTGAAGGATTTTGGGGTAGAGTTTGATGTCTGGTTCAGTGAGCGGAGCCTGCATGCAGAGGGTGAGGTAGAAGACTCTCTAAACTGGTTGCTGGAGAGGGATTATGTCTATCAGGAGGATG
>CAZXKH010000186.1:0-4688 GCA_964641385.1 uncultured Clostridia bacterium
GCAGCTTACAGAGAGGGGCAAGGTGAGAGGTGGTGGAGTTAGATGTGTTTATGGTGATCGATCTTTGCATCTGGGTCTTAATACTGATGCTGTAAGCATCTGTCTGTAAGAGGGAGGGGGAGGGAGAGATTAATAAACTGGTGGAGATAAAGAGATCGACAGGGCTGGCCTGTAGTTGCGAGGAGGCTGTTTTAATATTTGCTGAGGCATTTTTAAGTATTCTGGTTTTAGGTTCAGCTGCTGTACTTGTGGCAGCAGCAGGATAGACAGGAACAGTTACCTCTTCGGTATCTACTTCAAAGAAGAGCCAGGGATAGGAGAGTCCCTCCTCGATGTTCCATACCTCTTCAAAATTCCAGTCTATGAAAGTTTCTTCCTGTTTCATTTCAGCGGTAGTCTTACCGGTGCCGCCCACCGATTCTGTTTGGCCTGTGGTTTCTATATCCCAGTAACAGCTGATAAACTCAGGTGCAGGTCTGGGGCCAAAGTCATCTTCATAGCTGATAAATCCGGCCAGATCACTGCTACCCACAACCGGACCGGCAGCATAACAGTTTTTTATTACTGTATCTACTTCTCCATGCCTTTCATTGTGTGCAGAACCAGAGAATCCACCCACCTGGATACCGCTGCCACCAACACTGGCCCGTGAGTAGCTATTATTGACTTTGGAACTCAATACAGCCCCTAACAGGCCACCGATATCATGTCCGGTTCCTGTGATGGAGACTTCCTCTGAGGCAAAGGAGTTTTCAATTTCGGTCCCTTCACGGATTGTGCCCACCAGGCCTCCCACCGAGTTATGGCCTGAGATATTTCCTGCTCTAACATAACACTGACTGATCTGGTTGTTAAAAGAACAACCGATCAGGCCACCCACATCGGTATATCCCTTGACATTACTTTCAGCATAACAGTTTACAAGATCAACGCCATCAGCAACTCCTGCCAGCCCCCCGATGCTTTCTCCACCGTTACTGTAGTTTACCTCACAGAGGGAATGGCAGTTTATAATTGTAGCTTCTGTATCCTCTGTGTAGCCATTTCCCAGCAGGCCACCGGCGCTGAATGTATCAGAAGTATTTCCCAGCCCAGTTATGGTTCCGGTGGCGTAACAGTCCTGGATAATAAATTCACGCTGTATCCATCCAACAAGAGCTCCAATATAGAACTCTCCCCTGATATCAACATTCAAGAGGCTAATCCTCAGCAGGCTGCAGTCCTCACCAAAGCTAAAGAGGCCCAGATCAACACCATTTGGATCTCCAGACCTGTGCAGATAGAGGTTTTCAATGGTGTATCCATTGCCGTCATAGGTGCCGGAAAATGGTCTGCCAATGGGTTCCCAGCCCTCTCCATCATTCCAGTAACTGGAATCTGGATCGGAGGTGGGGGAGGCATCGATATTGGCCACCTGCAGGAAATGGCTTTCAGGGTGTGTGCGCACGAGATCTAGCTGGTCCAGGCTGGCCACCTGGTATGGGTCCTCTACTGTTCCGGTGCCGCCGGCGAAGTTAGTGCTCATCCTGTGTCACCACCTTAATCTGCTGGCGTCTCTACTTCGATGGTAAAGATCCCATCTTCATGCCACTCAAGGCGGAAGGTGCCCTCAGAGCTTACTTCATCCTGGGTAAAGTCTACACAGCAGAGTAGTTTTTTATCAGTATCACTGGCCGGGGTATTGTCATAGAGCAGGGCATAGTGGGCTGTAATTGTAGCATCAGGCCATTCTACGTCATCGGCGTTAAAGGTTACTCTGTCATTCCCGGAATCATAGGCCAGGGTTTTGCCTGAGAGCTGAGCACCGCCGGCTGTGTAGCCATCTCCTGTTACCTCAAAGGCTTCTACATCGGTAATATTCTCGTGGTTTTCCTGGTCGGGGCTGGAGCTGGAGGTAAGGAGCATGCAGCGTATATCAGAGGCCGGATCGCTGAGGTCACTAATCTTACCGGAATATGCATTGAGGGGTGCCTGTCCGTATTTAAAGGCAAGGGTAGACACAGCTTATCACCACCTTATCAGGATATATCAAACCAGAGGTCATTGAGTTTTGGATCTGGAGGGGGTTCTTCTGAAATGGTAATCCTGCGGGAGTTGGAGCAGGGCACACTTTCGGGACTTACAAAGGGAGAAGAGATTCTGATGGCCAGGGCTCTGGGGCCTTCTGCTACCCCAATGATTTGTATAAAACCCTCCTCCGGTTTTTCATCTGTAATATTGCCTTCGCTTTCCAGATAATAGACAGCTCCCGGGTTCAGTTGCCATTCTGGGTTGGAGAGAAGGCCAGCTCTTCGAACCAGGCCAAAGCCACCCTCCGGAATTGGTTTCAATGTCAGACCCAGTACTTTAAAGGCATATTCTTCTTCCATGGTATTCTGTGCCTGGTGGGCGAAGCTATCCTCTCCCATATAGATAACTTTTCCTCCTCCTATGCTGCCGGTACCGGCCTGGACTAAGGCAAAGGTGGATGATGACTGATTGATCCAGCTGGCGCCATCCCAGAGTAAAAAGCTCTTTATGTCATCGGCAAAGACCAGCTGTCCCAGCCATGGTTCTGCTGGCAGAGAGGTGGAGGTGCAGGTAAAGATGCCCGGGTGGCTGTCTATCAGGTCTACGTTTTCCCACCAGTCTTCATTCCAGTTAAAGACTCCGATATCGGGTTTGGTGAGGCCCAGTCGGGGCGTTGGTTCCAGGGGCATTTTGATCACCTCTTTACAGGGGGCCTGAGATTCTGATGGCCAGGGAGATAGAATCTTCTGCCACCCCGATAACCTGTTTGAAGCCCTGGGAGGGTTCTGTCTCTGTCAGTTCTCCATCTGTTCCCAGGTAGTAGATTGAACCTGTGGTCAGGCCCCAGTCGGGTTTTTTAACCAGGCCTATCCTGCGCACCAGGCCATACTCTTCACCGGGTATGTCCTGGATGGTAAGCCCCAACACCTTGAAGGCTGTTTCCACTGGATCGGTGTTGCTGGCTGTTTGCAGGTAGCCTTCAGGGTGCAGGTAGACAGCCCGTCCGGCCTGGATCCCATCTGTATTTGCCGGCAGGTGGGCAAAGATACCGGAGGCATAATCGATCCAGGTTGAGCCCTCCCAGATTAGTAGGCTGCCGGTGTCACTGTTATAAACAACCTGGCCCACCCAGGGGTCTTCTGGCAGGGTGGCGGTGGTAATAACTTTGATCCCGGGATATTCATCGAGCCGGTCCATGTTAGACCACCAATCCTTGTCCCAGTCAAACTGGCCGGTGCTGGGTTGAATAAGTTTCAGGCGTGGGGTATCTTCAGGCATAAAAAATTCCTCCCATGTTAAGTTTATTCTTCCAGGGTGTTGATTTTATAGATTCCTGTTTCTCCGGCATAATCTTCGCTGGATATCATTTTGAGACGGAAAAAGTATGTTGTGGCCATCAAGAGGTTGCAGAGTAATAATTCTGGTTCGGTGGAGTAGGGTTCTTCCTCTATCTGCTCAAACTGGAGGTGTCCGGGTGAGTAGCCATAAAGGGCTTTAATACCCAGTGGTTCTTTTATGGAGGTTTTAATTACTGCATATTCCCGGGAGAGATCAATGACCTGCACCTCTTTCATGTTTACCCATTCCAGACCTGTATCAAGGGCCAGTTTGCAGTCTTTAATGAAACCGGCATAGCCGGTGTAGTTCTGATCATACGTCATTTCCTTCCAGGCCTGGCGGTCCTCTTTTTTTAGCTGGCGGTAATAATCACGGGCCTTTTTAAAGTTATCCCTGTTTTGTAACTGCAGCTTTGATTTTGGATCACGGGGAGCCCGGTATCCTTTACATATCTGTCCGGCTTTGGTGGTCTGAAAGGTGAGCAGGTTTTCGATGCTCCCTCTGGCCCGGAGGGAAAAGAGGGGGCCTTCTACTTTAGCCATGGTCTTTCACCGCCTTTGCGAATCATGGTTGTAAGAAAAAAGGCCGAATGGTTTAAACCACCCGGCCTTAAGTGGAGGGTATTAGATGGCGACAAATTCGTAATCACCGGACTCACCACGAAGGTCATCTCCATCGACCTTTTCCTCCTCCTGGATAAAGCGACCATAATAGGTCTGGCCAGAGGTCAGGTTATCAATGACAGTGGTGGATGCAGTCTCGGCGGTAAGGGAAACCTCTTCATAATCATGGTAATTGCCAGGTTGAGTCCCGTACCAGAACTTGGCAGTTCCACCATGACTGGGAGTGATTGAAACCTCAGTGTCACCGCTACCATCATCAGAGACTCCGAACTCGTTAAAGAGATTAAAGGCATCGAGTTCGATGAGCGCAGAGCTGGAGAGGCCCATGTAAATATTGAACCCTGACTTGGGTTCACCGGAAGCCCTCAGCTTCCAGGCCTCTTTATCGTTACCCAGCAGTGGGTGCCAGTTCTCTACTGAAGCAGAGAAGGCATTGCGCACCTCTTTCTGGCTTTCGGTATTGGGGTTGGAAGGTTTTGTCCACTGACGGACGGTTTTGAGGCCCCTCCAGCCCATAAAGACCAGGGAATCAGCCAGTTTCCCGCGGGCATCCACAGAAAACAGGGGACCTACAACTTTTGCCATGGTATAACACCTCCTTTCAGGGACAGGCATGAGGACAGGGGTTAAAAACTAAGGTTAAAGGCCTCGGCTATTTCATCAGGGGAGGGCATCACTTCCGAAACGGGGGCGATGACCTCCACCTGATCTGCCTGG
>CAZXKH010000187.1:0-4674 GCA_964641385.1 uncultured Clostridia bacterium
AAAGAGTTGGGTCTCTTTATCTGCTGTTTGCAGGAGGAGATGGTGGAGAAATATTTTGAGGAGGCCTTTCCTCCAGAACTGCTTGAGCATGCTGTAAGGGGTTACTTTGGTTCCCGGATCATCTTTGAAGAGATGAATTTCTTTACCCGCATCATTATGAAGCTAATAACTAAAGAGAAAAAGAGTTTATCCCAAATCAGAGAAGAGGCTATATCTGAATTTGCTGAAAAACTAATCAATCATTAGCAGGCTAAAATTATTAATTACATATTTGCTGCAGGCCATTACTGTTTTTTTATCAGTATGAGGTAGAGTATTACCTTTTTTAGGCAGGATATTTGTTTTGGCAGTGATTTGCTTCTGGATGAATCTTATCTAAGGCACTATTCTCTTCTCTGGTCTTTACCCCTCAGAGCCAGCAGGGTGATATCGTCATCTGGCTTTTCTTTGCCTGTTGCTGAAAGGCTATCATCCACCAGGCAGGTTAGCACTTCATTTAATGGCAGCTGACTGGCCTCCTTTAGTCTGCTCTTTAACCAGTGCTTCTGGTTAATATCTTCTAGTTCCTGCAGGGTGCTAAAGGGTTCATCAAGGCCATCAGTGTGTAGCAGCAGCATTTCTCCTGGCTGAAGACTGGTTCTACCCTGGCCATAGATCCTTTCTTGCAGGGCATTATTGATGGGCATCCCATGGGCATCAGCAAGGGGTTGCAGCTGATGGCAATTATAAAGGAAAGCTCTAACTGCTCCGGCGGCAGCATATTCCATGGTCAACTCCTTTAGCCTCAACAGACCGATGAAGACTTCAATTGAGTAATCATCGGGAAAACCTTGACTGAGATATTCCTTTGATAGGTCCTCCAGTAAATCTCTGGCTGTAAGTGTTTTACTCCTCTGGAGCTGTCGTTGAAGGAAGGTACTGATAAAGACAGTCACCAGGGCAGCATCAAATCCATGACCGGTAACATCGGCCATCAAAAGCAGCAGTCTATCCTCCAGCTGAACTGTATAGAAGTAATCTCCGCTAACCAGGCTGGCTCCTTTATGTGTAGATGCTATTTCCAGTCCAGGAATCGAAGGCATCTTTTGGGGTAGTAAACTTTTTTGCAGTCTGCTGGCCTTCTTCAGGCTGTCCTGTACCATTTGTTTTGCTCTTTTTTGTTCCGTAATATCCATTAGTACGGCCATGACTCCTTTCAGCTCTTTCCTGGAATCGTAGAGGGGGGCAGCCGAAAGGCTGAGAATAACTTTACGGTTATCACGATTATAAACTTCAACCTCGATGCCACTAATTTTCTCTCCCTTTTTAACCTGTTCGGTAAGTAAAGCTATATCTTTTTGACTGGAATTAGCGTTAAAGGGGAAGCTACTGTGGAGTACCTCCCTTTTGGTCCACCCCAGTATTCTTTCTGCAGCCGGATTCCAGCCAGTAATCCTTTTCCTGTTATCAAAGGAGATAATGGCAGCCGGTGAAGCCTTTATAATTGACTGGAGATGTTCCTTTACTTCTCTGATCTGTGCCCTATCTTTGATCCGGGTGGTGATCTCCCGGGAGGAGATAACAGCCCCGATAACCTTTTCTTTATTGTTTTTTAAAACCCTACCAGTTAATTCTACCCAGATATATCTCCCATCAGCCCTTTTAAATCTTAGCTCACAGCTTTCAATAACCTGTTCCCTGAGTGATTTTTTGACAAGGGATATAACCTTAGCCCTGTCATCGGGGTGGAGGAGCTGCTGGATGCTGGTTCCCTTTAGCTCTTCCAGCGAATAACCGAGAACCTGGGAATAGGAGGGACTGAGATACTCAAAAACCCCCTGACGATCAATTCTGCTGATCATGTCCTTCATATTTTCGGTAATCTCACGCAGCCGGGATTCATTTCTGCGGAGTTTCTTTTCAGCCTTCCTGAGAGAGGTAATATCATTGAAGAGCAGGGCATAATGGCCTTTTTTTGGACTGTAAGCTGTTATCTGGCAGTATATTTTTGAATCTTTAAGGTACTGTTCAAACTCTATTTCTCCCTCAATCTTCACCTGGTTGAAGAGTATTCTCCAGTTAAAGCCTGTTTTTTCCTCCAGCATTGAGGCTATATTGCCGATACTTTTTCCCTGTAGCTGATCACTTCTGTAACCGATCAGCTCTTCCAGGGCTCTGTTCATCTGTAACAGGATATAGTCTTCATTATCCTCCTTTTCTTTAAGAGCGGCAAAACCATTCTTCATATTTATAAAGAGGTTATAATATCTCTTCTGACTGAGCTCTAGTCTTTTCTTCGCCTGGTACCTGGATCTGCTGAGAAGAAAGGAGATACTGGTGGTAAAGAATAAAGTTATGATCAAGACCGGTTTGTAGATGGCAGGTGATTCTGTGAGCAGGATGGAGAGGGTGGTGATTGAAAGGAGGAAGAGATTACAGTAAAGCAGGGTTCGATGGGCATTAAATAGCAGATTGCCAAAGATAATGGTAATAATAATACTCAGGGAGAGGTCAAAGGGATAGCCACTGATATAAGCCATCCACACCACCTGGGAGATACCAAGATAGGAACCGATATAGGCAATCTCTTCTATCTTTTCCTGGATCCACTTGATTTTGTAGGAGAGAATGAATAAGAGCAGGAAGGGAAGAGACATTATTAAGCGCCAGCTAAAGGGCATGGGATCTGAATGAGTGGTGGCGAAATAGAAGAGGCCAAAGACCAGATAGGAGAGGGATACAATTAATAGCAGTGCTCTGTAAAAATATGCAGGTCTTTCATCTATATAACTTGGTTGATGCTGGTTTGTTGTTGTGTACATCCTGGTCTCCCATTCTATTGATATGAATAATTATCTTATTATTGCATTATTCGCTAAATAAAGACATTTTCCTGCCAGCAACTGAATAATTATATCTAAATAGAGTATAAATTTTACTTGAACCTCTCTTAGAGCGGTGCAAGTTGGGAAAAGAGAGATTAACACTCTGAGGGCATCAATGCCACAGATAATGATGGTGTATTATAGTTTTTTTATCGAATTCATAATTTCTTAACATTTTAATAACACCAGATAAATAATTTGCTGCTATACTTAAAATATAAACTAAAAGGGCATTAAGTTGCATTGATGCCGGAAGGAGAATGATAGAAGATGAAAAAAGTATTGCTCTGTCTGCTGGTGGTTATGCTGTCCTTGCTGGTCTGGGGCCAGGCAACAATGGTTGTGGCCGAGGGTGAAGAGAGTCAATCCTTTGCTGGTTTTGGAGATGATGATGAGATGTGGGATGACTGGGATGATGAACATGAAGAGAGGTTAACCGGACGGGATTTTATCAGACTTGGCGAGTTGGCAGAGATAACAGGTACTCTCTTTTATGAAGATGGGGAATGGTTTGCTGAGGCAGATGATATAATTTATGAAATCCATCTGGGCGATCATGACTACCGGGAAGAGATAGGCCTTGACCTGCAGGAGGGTCAGGAGGCACTGGTAAGTGGCTATCTTTACCAGGATGATCTGGCTGTTGTCTGTATATCAGTAGAGGGTGTTGACTATGTGCTGCGCGAAGAAGATGGAACTCCCATGTGGGCAGGTCGCTATGGTGAACAGAGGAATGAAGAACGAATGATGCAGGAGCTGAGAATTGAGGAACGACGAGAGGAAGCTTTAGAGGAGGAAGATGTTGAGGAGGAAGAATGATCAACACAGTTTGGGTTTTGATAATAATCTCAGAGGAGCTGTCAATAAATGAAATTAAAGGATATTTCCTTGCTGCTAATTGTGCTGCTGGTAACCCTCTCTATTCCCGTTCAGGCCTGTGAGTTTTACTTTAACTATTCCCAGATAGAAGCACCACTGGGAACTACAGGTTCTATTGGTGTAAGAGTGTTTAAGGAACACCAGGATTGCTGTATGGAGAATATGGATGGGTACCAGCTGGAATGGGATAAGATACAGGTCTTAGAGGAGACGGAATGGAGTGAGATTGATAACAACCTCTATGAAAAGAGGCTGCGTATTGCTCTTAGTGAAGTAGGGGATGGATTTTTTAAAATCTCTAAGGACTGTACCAGAGAGGGTTATGATGAAGATGGAATACCAATTATAGTTCATGAGGGTGGAGAGGATTGGAATGAGGCTTATCACCGTCAAAACTATCCCTATGAAACAGAACTTGAGGTCCAAAGGGCAGCAGGCACTCTGGAGCTGGTTGAGGGAGGACTTGAGATCAATGGAGAAAAAAGGGTTGCAGTTCCATCGATTCCAGCTGCTATCGAAGACTATAATGGCCATACAGTCATCTATTACTCAGTAATTGACGGTAATAAAGAGGCTCTCCTGATGGTTGGCGAAGATATATTCTATCCCTTTAACCATTACTAATGACTGATAGCAGTAATCCTGAGAGGAGGAGTTTTGTCTTCATGGGCATTGATTGCAAGAAACTGGTTCTAGCAATCCTTTTGATTATTGTAGTAACAGCATTAATTGTTCCAGCTGTCCAGGCTGGCTTTGGAGAGGAGGAGGGGGGCTTTGGAACAGAGGATGGCCTGGCTGAGTTTCCAGAAAGCGGGCAGAGATCCTTTTTTATTCATGATACTTTGATTAAGATTGTTTTTCTGCTGTTTTTTGTTGCACTGGCTGTAATCATTCATTTAAATAGACCATCTTTAAGGAAAGCTCTACTTCT
>CAZXKH010000188.1:0-4672 GCA_964641385.1 uncultured Clostridia bacterium
GTAAAAATGGATAACATGGCTCTTTTAAATCTCAAAGGCAAATGAGAAAGGCTGATTATTAATGAGCCAGCTCGAGAAAGAAAAGGTTCATCAGCTCAGGCTTGAATGGTGCAAGGGCTGTGGGATTTGTATAGAATATTGTCCCAAGAGCGTGCTTGGTGCCAGAGAAGATGGTAAGGTTAAGGTAGTTAATGCCGAGGATTGTGTTCAGTGCAGACTCTGTGAACTGCGCTGTCCGGATTATGCAATTAGGATAAAGGGTGATTGACGATGTCTATATCTCTTTTACAGGGTAATGAAGCCTGTGTTGAAGGAGCCATTGCAGCTGGAGTTCAATTCTTTGCCGGTTACCCCATCACACCCTCCAGTGAGGTAGCTGAGGGTTTGGCTCAAAGGCTGCCACAAAGTGGAGGCAAGTTTATTCAGATGGAGGATGAGATTGCCGGTATGGCCGCTACTATTGGAGGTTCTCTGGCCGGATTAAAGTCCATGACTGCCACCAGTGGTCCCGGTTTTTCACTTAAACAGGAGAATTTGGGTTTCGCGGCCATGATCGAGGTCCCCTGTGTGATTGTCAATGTTCAGCGCACCGGTCCCAGTACCGGACTGCCCACTTCTCCCGGTCAGGGTGATGTAATGCAGGCCCGCTGGGGAACTCATGGCGATCATCCGGTTATTGCACTGGCACCCTCTTCCGTCAAGGAGTGTTTCGATCTAACTGTCAGGTCCTTTAACTATGCAGAAAAGTACCGGACTCCTGTAATTTTGCTTTTGGATGAGATCGTTGGCCATATGCGAGAGGGAATGGAGATACCTGCTCCCGAGGAACTGGAGCTGGTAGAAAGAAAGAGACCCCAGGGATCAAAGGAGGACTTTGTTCCCTTCCCCTTTACCGAGGATGATATACCACCAATGGCTAACTATGGTGAGGGATACAGGTATCATGCTACCGGTCTCTTCCATGATGAAACTGGATTTCCAAGGGGCAGAACTGATGATGCCGACCGCTTGATCAGGCGCTTAATGAACAAGGTCGAGAGAAATAAAGAGGAAATAATGGATGTTCAGCAGCTCTTTACCGATGATGCAGAGCTGATTATCTGGGCCTATGGTTCCACTGCCCGTTCGGCTGAGAATGCTGTCCGCCAGGCAAGAGAGAAGGGATTAAAGGTAGGACTGGTTCGTCCCCTGACTATCTGGCCCTTTGATGAGGATACTGTTTCAGAACTGGCAGCGAGGGCTCAGGGCTTTATTGTGCCCGAGATGAATATGGGGCAGATGGTAATTGAGGTTGAAAGGGCAGTTGGTGGCCAGGCTCAGGTACATTCCCTGAATAAGGCCAACGGTGAGCTCTTCACTCCTCAGGAGATCCTAACCAAAATTGAGGAGGTCTTGTAATGGCTGTAGATCTTGATAAGTATTTCAGGCAGGATAAACTACCCCATATCTGGTGTCCTGGATGTGGCCATGGCATAATTATGTCAGCGATTGTCAAGGCCATTGATCAGGAAGGGTTTGATCAGGATAAAACTGTTATCGTTTCCGGTATTGGCTGTTCCGGGCGTGCTCCTGGCTACCTTGATTTCGATACCTTACACACAACCCATGGTCGGGCACTGGCCTTTGCCACCGGTATCAAGCTGGCCAATCCTGAACTGAACTTAATTGTTGTCACTGGAGATGGTGATGGGGCGGCCATTGGAGGTAACCACCTGATACATGCTGCCCGGAGGAACATTAATATTACCACAGTTCTCTTCAATAACAGCATTTATGGCATGACAGGAGGGCAGACTTCACCCCTGACACCCTCAGATAGCTTTGGCACCACTACTCCCTATGGCAATAAGGAGTATAACTTCGATATGTGTGATCTGGTTAAGGGGGCAGGTGCCACCTATATTGCCCGCAGTGCTACCTATTACACCAAGCAGATGGTGAAGCTAATTGGTAAGGGCCTCAGTCATGATGGCTTTTCCTTTATTGAGGCTATCTCACAGTGTCCCACCTACTTTGGCCGCAAGAACCTGAAGGCCAATACAGTGGGGATGCTGGAATGGCAGCAGGAGAATACAGTCTCTGTCAAGGCTGCAAAGAAAAAGAGTGAAGAGGAACTGGAGGGCAAGATCCTGCTGGGAGAACTCCATCAACGGCAGCTGCCGGAGTTTACCTCCAGATATCAGGATCTGATAGAAGAGGTTCAGAGTGGGGTGAAAAAATGACTGCTGAAAAGAAGGAAATCAGATTGAGTGGTGCCGGAGGCCAGGGTCTGATTCTGGCCGGTATTATCCTGGGTGAGGCTGCTGTTTCCTATGATGGGAAAAGGGCGGTGCAAACCCAGTCCTATGGCCCTGAGGCCCGTGGAGGTGCCAGCAAGGCAGAGGTTATTATCAGTGAGGGTCAGATTGATTATCCCAAGGTAACCTCACCCCAGCTGCTGCTGGCCCTGACTCAGGAGGCCTTTGACAAGTACCTTCCGGATCTGGCCGAGGGAGGAACTGTAATAGTTGATGAAGCGGTTGATACAGCTGGTTTTGAAGGAGAAGTAATTAAGAAGCCCATTCTCAAGAAGGCCAGGGAAGAGATCGGTAGAGAGCTGGTGGCCAATATTATCTCTTTGGGGATCACAGTGGCTGTTACCGGTGTTGTCTCCCGGGAAGCAATTAAGAAAGCAGTTGCGAACAGGGTTCCTGCCGGGACAGAGGAACTAAACTCCCGGGCCCTTGAACTGGGTTTTGAACTGGGCTCATAGCACTTATTATATCGTGGCTGGCGGTGAGTGAGGCTCACCGCCGCTCCTTTAGATTAAACTAGAAAAAAAGGAAAAGTGGTGATGCTTGCATGAAGCTTTATGAACACCAGGCCAAGGATGTTTTTTCCAGTTACCGTATTCCAGTCCCCGAGGGAGAGGTTGTCTTCGAGGCCGAGGAAGCCGCCCGGGTGGCTGAGGAACTGGGAGGTTCAGTTGTTGTTAAGGCTCAGGTTTTGGTTGGAGGCCGGGGCAAGGCAGGAGGAATTAAGTTTGCATCTTCCCCTGAGGAGGCCCGGAGTGTGGCTGAGGAACTTTTTTCACTAAAGATTAAAGATTTACCCATTGAAAGGTTGCTGGTGGAAGAGAAGCTGCCCATTGAGAAAGAGCTCTATCTGGGGATGACCATTGACCGTGGAGCAGGGAAACCGGTCTTAATGATCAGCTCTGAGGGTGGTGTTGATATCGAAGAGGTGGCAGCCGAAAGCCCAGAAAAGATTATCAGTGCTCACCTTGAACCTGGCGGGGAGCTGGAGCCCTACCAGGCACGGCAGCTGGTCTCAGAGCTGGGTACAGACAGCAAACTCTTGAATAAGCTGAGTCTCTTTTTAAGCACTCTCTACCGACTCTTTCGGGACAAGGATGCAGAAATTGCCGAGATTAACCCTCTGGTTTTAACGGAGAAGGGTGTTTATGCCGCCGATGCCAAGCTGATTATAGATGAGGATGCCCTCTTTCGTCAGCAGGAGTTTAAGGCTGAAGAGGGAGAGATGCCCTATGTTGAGCTTGATGGTAATGTGGGCTGTATAGTAAATGGTGCTGGACTGGCCATGAGTACCATGGATACCCTGATGCAGTATGGTGGAAAGCCTGCCAACTTCCTGGATATTGGAGGTGGCGCTTCGGCTGAGGTGATGGCTGAGGCCTTAGAAAAGGTATCCTCTCATGCTGGTGTTAGTGTGATTCTGATTAATATTCTGGGTGGCATTACCCGCTGTGATGAGGTGGCACGGGGTATCCTTAAGAGCATTGAAGGTATAGAGGTACCCATTGTTGTGCGCCTGCGGGGCACCAACGAAGAAGAGGGTAAAGAGCTGCTCAGGGAGAAGGGTATTGAGGTAGAGACTGTGATGACAGAGGCAACTAAAAAGGCCATTGCTGCAGGCAAGGAGTGATCAAAGATGGCTATCTATATTAACCAGAATACAAAAATGCTGGTCCAGGGTATTACCGGTACCCAGGGGCGTTTCCATACTGAATTAATGAAAAACTATGGTACCAATATTGTGGCGGGAGTTACTCCCGGTCGAGAGGGAGAAGAGGTACTGGGAATCCCGGTCTATGATACTGTCTCAAGGGCTGTTGATAAGACAGGAGCAGATACCTCAATTATCTTTGTTCCGGCTCCCTTTGCCGGTGATGCTGCTCTGGAGGCTCTTGAACACCTTGATCAGGTGGTAGTTATTACCGAAGGGATTCCGGTTCAGGATACGATGAAGATCGTCGATTTCGCCAGGAACACTGGAGGACGGGTCTTTGGACCCAATACTGCCGGTCTTATCAGTCCCGGGCAGTGTAAGGCAGGTATTATGCCTGACCAGGTCTTTCAGCAGGGTACTGTAGGGGTTATCTCCCGCAGTGGAACCCTGGCCTATGAGATCTCACTGGCTCTTACTGAGGTGGGACTTGGTCAGAGCACTCTGGTGGGAATCGGTGGTGACAGGGTAATTGGAACCTCCTTTATTGATGCCTTACAGGAGTTTGAAGCCGATCCTGAGACTGAGAAAATCGTAATGATCGGTGAGATTGGTGGTCAGGCTGAAGAGGAGGCGGCAGAGTACATTAAGGAGATGAGTAAACCTGTTGTGGGCTATATTGCCGGCCGAACTGCACCTGAGGGTAAAAGAATGGGGCATGCAGGGG
>CAZXKH010000189.1:0-247 GCA_964641385.1 uncultured Clostridia bacterium
TATTCGCAGCAGGCGTTGATCAAGGGTCTGTCGTAGGAGAGCGCCATCTATCTGATGGACTTCCATCCCTACCAGGGGCTCTAAGAGTCTTCTTATCTCTTTTTTGATTTCCTGCTGTCTGTGTTTGTCCTCCTGGCTCTTTAACTCTATCTGGATCTCTTTAATAACTGGTTCACGATAGCTTTCCAGGCTTTCTTCCATTTTTTCCACTCTGTTTTGCTGGGTTGCTAGTTCCTCTATCAGTTCA
>CAZXKH010000189.1:257-4646 GCA_964641385.1 uncultured Clostridia bacterium
ATGGAGTTAAGGGTGATGGCTCCCAGGATGAAACCAAGTACTAGAGCGGCAATTAGGCGGAGGATTTCATCCCGGCTGAGAGCCAGAAAACGCACTTTCATCTATGGCCCTCCGGTGAGTATTGATACCAGCCAGAAACCAAGTTCAGCCCCGATAAAGGCCATTACCAGTGCCAGCAGCTGTCGGAGGATGGTGGTCAGCTCTCCTTCAAAGAGACTTCCTTCCAGCAGGCGCAGGTTAGGGAAGGTACCGCCAAAGGCAGCCACTACTCCCCAGAATTTAATATCCTCTGCAATGTTTGCCATTACTTTTAAAGGGGGTTGCCCGGTCAGGGTGCCCCCAAGGCTGCCCAGGATCGATGCTCCCAGCACAACGCCCAGGGAGGTAAAGAAGACCAGTACCAGGCTTTCCATTTGTATCACCTTCTTTTTGCTAAAGTATAGTAGCTGCTGTTAATAATTATGTCTGCTGGCAGACATTATTTTGAGGTGAGAGCAGTGTCCAATTTTGTTCACTTACATCTGCATAGTAATTTCAGTCTTCTGGATGGTTTTGTTGATTATGATCGTCTATTTGCGGAACTGAAGGAGAAGGGAATGGATGCTGTGGCCCTGACCGATCATGGTGTAATGTACGGTGTGCCACAGTTTTATCGCAAAGCCCTTGAAGTAGGGATTAAACCCATTATTGGCTGTGAGTTTTATACTGCTCCCAACCATAGAGAGGACCGACATCCCAAAAGAGATAAGAAACCCTTTCACCTTGTGCTGCTGGCAGAAAACTATGAGGGTTACCGTAATTTGATGCAGCTTACTTCAAAGGGATTTATTGAGGGTTTTTATTATAAGCCCCGGGTGGACTTTGAGCTGTTGGAGAAATACAGTGAGGGGTTGATTGCACTCTCAGGCTGTATTGCCGGCAGAATTCCCCATTCTATCCTGGCTGGAGAAGAGGAGAAGACAGGGGAGCTGCTTGATCGTTATCTCCAGATTTTCGGAACTGATCACTTCTTTCTGGAGATACAGGATCATGGTCTGGAAAAAGAAAAGAGAGTTAATGAGGCCCTGGTCCGGATTTCAGAGGAGAGGGGTATTCCCCTGGTGGTAACCAATGATGTTCATTATCTGCGGCAGGAGGATGGCCAGGTCCATGATATACTCCTCTGTCTGCAGACTGGTAAGACTGTGGGGGAAAAGAATAGGCTTCGTTTTCCCAACCATGAATTCTATCTCAAAGATTATGATCAGATGCTGGATCTTTTTCCCGGTCATCCCCAGGCCTTGGAGAATACAGTTAAAATCGCCGATCGTTGTCAGCTTGAGCTGGAGTTTGGTCAGGTGCTTTTGCCTGAATTTGGGTCTCCTCAGGGAATGGATACTGAGGAGTATCTGGAACACCTCTGCCGTCAGGGTATGTCAGAAAGGTATGATAAGGTTACCTCAGAGCTGGAGGAACGATTGCAGTATGAGCTGGGGATTATAAATGAGATGGGTTTTGCAGCCTACTTTCTCATTGTCTGGGATTTTATCCGTTTTGCCAGGAAGAAGAAAATTCCGGTAGGTCCCGGCAGGGGTTCTGCTGCTGGCAGTCTGGTCTCTTATGTGCTGGGTATTACCGAGATCGATCCCATGGCACAGGGCCTAATTTTTGAACGTTTTCTAAACCCTGCCCGGGTAAGCATGCCTGATATCGATATTGATTTTTGTTATGAACGTCGGGATGAGGTAATTGAATATGTTACCGAGAAATATGGCAAGGATAAGGTCTGCCAGATTATTACCTTTGGTACCATGGCTGCCAGGGGCTCCATCCGGGATGTGGGCCGGGTACTGGAGGTGCCCTATGCTGATGTGGACCGTATTGCCAAACTGGTGCCCGAGAGTCCAGGTATGACCCTGGACAGGGCCCTCAATGAGAGCTCCAGGTTAAAGGAGTTATATGAGCAGGACCAGGAGGTTAAAAAGGTTATTGATTATGCACTTCAGATTGAGGGTGTTCCCCGTCATTCCTCAACTCATGCCGCCGGTGTAGTCATCGCTCCCAGGAGCTTGACCGGCTATATTCCTCTGCAGACCAGTGATCAGGAGGTAACCACCCAGTATCCAATGGGTGATCTGGAGGAGATAGGCCTGTTGAAGATGGACTTTCTGGGCCTTAGAAACCTGACCGTGATCGAGCATACCCTTCAGAGTATCAGGGAGAGGGGTGAGGAGCTTGAGCTGGAGAAACTTTCCCTTGATGATCAGCATACCTATGCATTACTGGGTAGGGGTAGATCAAAGGGTGTCTTTCAGCTGGAGAGCAGTGGCATGCAGCGTATTTTACAGCAGCTGCAGCCAGATTGTTTTGCTGACCTGGTTACCCTTCTGGCCATGTACCGCCCCGGACCGCTGGGGAGTGGAATGGTTGATGACTTTATTGAACGCCGTCACGGCCGGGCTGAGGTGGAGTACCCTCATCCAGTCCTGGAGCCCATTCTGAGTGAGACCTATGGGGTGATTCTCTACCAGGAACAGGTGATGCAGATTGCCAACAAAATGGCAGGCTACAGTATGGCTGAGGCGGATCAGCTGCGGCGCTGTATGGGTAAAAAGAAGGTTAAGGAGATGGAGAAACATCGCCAGAAGTTTATCAATGGGGCGGTGGAGAAGGATTTTTCACCAGCAAAGGCCGAAGAGATCTTTGATCTGATGGCCTATTTTGCCGGTTATGGTTTCAACAAAAGCCACAGTGCCGCCTATGCACTCTTGGCCTATCAAACAGCTTATCTTAAGGCTCATTATACCACTGATTATATGGCGGCCCTGCTCAGCAGTGTTATGGATAACAGTGACAAGGTGGCCCTTTATCTGGATGATGCTCAGGGGATGGATATTCAGGTGCTGCCTCCGGATATTAATGAGAGTGGATACAACTTTACAGTGGTAGAGGAGGGGATACGCTTTGGTTTAAAGGCCGTTAAAAATGTTGGTAGCAGTGCCATTGAATCCATTATCGCGGCCCGTAATAGAGAGGGCAGCTTTAGTTCACTGAGGGATTTTTGTGAGCGGGTTTCATTGAGCAAAGTAACCAATAAGGTGGCTGAAAGCCTGATCCGCTGTGGAGCCATGGATGGCATGGGGTATACACGCTCCCAGCTGCTGGCAGGACTGGAGGATATCTATGCCTCTATCCAGAACCAGAAACGTGAAAGGCTAAAGGGTCAGCTCTCCCTGCTGGGGGGAATGGAGGAAGAGGAGCAGAAACTGGATGTGGCCTTACCTGAGATCGATGAGTTTCCAAAGGATGAACTGCTGGAGATGGAGAGGGAGCTGCTTGGTTTTTATCTCTCGGGCCATCCACTTGATTCCTATCGTCAGCAGCTGGAGAAACGGGTTGACTGCTGGAGCAATGAGCTGCATGAGCTGCCTTCAGATCAGAGCAAGGTGGTAGTGGGAGGCCTGCTGGCAGACAAGAGGGTTATAACCACTAAAAATGGTAATGAGATGGCCTTTATCCAGCTTGAGGACTGGTATGGGAAGCTGGAGGTTGTTCTCTTTCCCAAAAGCTACAGTAAGATCAGCAATCAGCTGGAAAGCAGGGAACCCTTTATTATCTGTGGAAGACTGGAAAAAGAGGATGAACAGGGGGCCAAGGTCCTGGCTGACAGTATCTATACCCTGGAGGATGCACCGCTGCAGATTAAGGGGAAGAATAATGGGAAGAGCAAGATGAAGAATAAGAATTCAGGTAACAAGGTGAAAAAAAAGAAGCAGCCAGAAACCCTGATGCTCTCCATCAAAGTCAGGGAACTAAAGAAGACCGAGCAGACTCTAAACCAGATCAGACGGGTACTCTCTGAAAACAGGGGCCCTCATCCGGTGCAGATAGAGCTCCAGTTTGGTAAGAGAGAGATAATAATTGCTGCCGGTAACAGGTACCATATTCAGAGGAAGGATGTGGTTACTGCTGCCCTGCAGCAAATTGAAGAGGAAGGGTGTCTTAATTCTCTGGAATGGAGGGGTTAATCTATAGATTTGAGAGAAGTGGTAAAGGATAAGCTGAAGGAAAGGGGTGTTAACCTGGAGGATATCGCCAGGATTGTTCATTACCTGCAGGCCCCCTTTCATCCCAATTTAACGGTCGAAGAGTGTCTGGAGAGTGTAAGCAGAGTGATGGATAAAAGAGAGGTACAGCATGCTATCCTGACCGGTATTGCCCTTGATACCATGGCCGAGAAATGTCAGCTGGAGGAGCCTCTGGCCGGGATCATCAGAAGGGATGAACCCCTTTATGGGGTTGATGAAACCCTGGCTGCTGCTATTGCTAGTATTTATGGGACCATAGGTTTTACCAGCTTTGGGTATCTGGATAAAGAGAAGATCGGAATCATTAAAGAGCTGGATGAAG
>CAZXKH010000190.1:0-4646 GCA_964641385.1 uncultured Clostridia bacterium
GAGGAGATTAGATTATGGGCCACCCTGACCCCCATATCACTTTCGGGAAAGACTATCTTATCAGCCCCCACCTTCTCCAGCAGTCGGGCATGGATCTGGGAACTAGCCTTGGAGAGAACATACTCAACTCCCAGTTCCTTCAAAATAAGTGTGGCCATAATGTTGGACTGGATATCTCCCCCAATACTAACCACTGCCGCATCGTAATTCTGAACCCCCAGGGCCTTAAGGGTCTTTTCCTCGGTGGCATCTGCCTGAACAGCATGTGTAACTTCATCAGCTATTTCATCCACCCTGGCCTCATCGGTATCAATGGCCAGCACCTCATAACCCTTCTTAAGCAGTGTTCTGGCCAGGCTAATACCAAACCTGCCCAGTCCAATCACCACAAAAACTTTCATGGTAAAACCCCCTTCTACCCAACCATAATCCTCTCCTCTGGATAACGGAAATGTGTACAGACCTTTCTCTCACTTAGAGCCAGAACCAGGGTCAGAGGACCGACCCTGCCTGCAAACATGGTAATGGTAATCAGTATCCTGCCCCAGAAACTAAGCTGAGATGTAAGACCTGTTGAAAGACCAACGGTCCCAAAGGCAGAAAAGACTTCAAAGAGCAGGGGCAAAAATTCAAAATCCTCAGTTATACTCAGGATCAAAGTCATCAGCACCACCAGCATCAGAGAAAAGAATAGGATGGTCAGGGCCTTATTTATTACCTGCCAGGGAAGACGCCGCCGGGAAAACTCTACATCTTTCTTTCCAGTAACAGTGGACCAGACAGCAAAGATAAGTGCCCCAAAGGTGGTAGTCTTGATACCACCACCGGTAGAACCGGGAGAGGCCCCAATAAACATCAGGATAATGATAAAGAAAAGTGTCTGTCCCTGCAGATCACCGGTAGGAATGGTATTAAAACCAGCAGTACGGGGAGTAACAGAGAGAAAGAAGGAAGCCAAACCCCTCTCCCCTGCATTGAGCTGCTGGAAGGTAGCTGGATTACCACTCTCCAGAAAAAATACCCCCAGAAAACCAATTACCAGCAGTAGCACAGTTACTCGGATAACCAGCCTGGAATGAAGAGAGAGAGATCTATATCCCCGGCACCGGTACAGATCAGCCAGCACAGTAAAACCAATTCCCCCCATAATTATCAGAGCTGCCATCACCAGGTTGATCAAATAATCACCAGTAAAACCTTCCAGGCTGTTACCAAAGAGATCAAAACCGGCATTATTAAAAGCAGATACGGAGTGAAAGACAGAGTAATAAAAGGCTTTAACGGGCCTTAGATCCATAACTAAACGTGGAAAAAGTAGCAATGCTCCCAGAGCCTCAATCAGAAGGGTCATAACCAGCACATATTTGGCAAGCCTTACCACACCGGAAACCTTGAGCTGGTTCAGATCCTCCTGGATAATCATTCTCTCTTTGAGGCCGATCTTTTTTCCCAAAAGCAGGGCAAAGAGAGTGGAAAAGGTCATTATACCCAGTCCACCAATCTGTATTAAAAAGAGAACCACCAGCTGACCGAAGAGTGAGAGATAGGTGCCGGTGGAAACAACAATTAACCCGGTAACGGCTGTAGCCGAGGTAGCAGTAAATAAGGCATCAACCAGGCTCAATCCCGCCCTGTCTGCAGTTGCTACCGGTAGCGTAAGCAGCAGAGTACCGGTAAAAATAACGATAAAATAACCCAGGACCAGCATGCGGACCGGGGTTAGTTTACTCTTTATCCAGCTCAAGTTGATCCTCTCCTTGGTAACAGGAAAAAGAGGCCCTGTCCTTCTAAACCTGCAAGGCCTCCTTGGCTATATCCACCAGTTCACCGAAACTCTCTTCATCATCCACAGCCAGTCTGGCCAGCATTTTGCGGTTAATGTCCACATCGGCCTCCTTAAGACCGTTAATAAATCGACTGTAGGATAATCCATGCTGACGAGAAGCCGCATTGATCCTGGTAATCCAGAGACGGCGAAAGTTTCTCTTTTTCGTTCTTCGATCACGATAGGCGAAATGAAGGGCACGCAGAACGGTTTCCTGTGCCGGACGGTACAGCTTGCTCCGGGAGCCAAAATAACCCCTGGCCAGCCTGAGAACCTTCTTCCTTCTTCGGCGTGCCTTATTTCCCCTTTTTACTCGTGGCATTTTCCTCTACCTCCCTTCCAAATGGTACTCCTCACCTAGCTGTAAGGGAGCATATCCTTAAGGTTCTTTTCATCCTCTTTACTGACCATGGCATCCTTACGCAGCTGACGCTTCTTTTTGCCAGTCTTCTTGGTCAGAAGGTGTCCCCTGTAAGCTTTTTTACGCTTAAACTTATTCTTACCAGTCTTCTTAATCCTTTTCTGAGCACCCTTATGAGACTTCATCTTGGGCATTAGAAATCCCCCCTTACTATTTGTCGCTTCTGGGAGCAAGGAACATCAGCATATCCCTGCCTTCCATCCTGGGTCTGCTTTCAACCTTACCCAGATCCTCAGTCTCCTCTATTAATCTATTCATCAGTTCATAACCAATTTCTTTATGGGTGATCTCCCGGCCCCTGAACTTTAACCTTACCTTGACCTTATCCTTGTCATTCAAAAAACGACGGGCCATTTTTACCTTAACATCAAAATCATGATCCTCAATCTTTACTCCCAGCTGAACCTCTTTGACATTAATGACATTCTGATTCTTTTTGGCCTCTTTGGCTTTCTTGGCCTGTTCATATTTGTACTTGCCATAATCCATAATCCTGCAGACTGGTGGCCTGGCCTTGGGAGCCACCTCCACCAGATCAAGCCCCCGCTCTTCAGCCATACTCATTCCCTTCTTAAGAGGCATAATACCTATCTGCTCTCCATCAGAGGAAATGACGCGAATTTCACGTGCCCGAATTGATTGGTTTACCCTTAAATCCTTACTAATTTTTTATCACCTCCGAAGATAATAAATAAAAAAAGCAGCCATAATACAGGCCACCCGCAATAACCAGTTCCTTAAAGATTATTAACCTGTTATCTGCACCCACAGCAGGGGGATGAACAGGTGAGAAGCGGATGGCTCCCTCTTTATTGTCTCAGCAAGTATATCATACCAGGGATTTAAAGTCAAAAAAAATTCACCAGATTCTAATCACCAGAATAATTATAATCAAAAGAGATAAAAGGATAACACCCAAAACCAACGACCTGTAAAGCTCTACCCCTTGATCTTTATCCTGCTTCTCATCAGTCTTATCCCTCTTGATCTGCAAAGCAATCCTGATATCCGGATCAATGATGAACTTGCCCTCTATCCCGGGGCCCAGTCTAACCAAAGTCAGATAACGCTCTGTGTCCTGATCATAGCTGACCTCCTTTACCCAGGAGCGAACCAGCTGATCATCTTCATCGGTCAACAGTGAATCAAGATACTCTGCAATCTCCCTGTCATCAGAAATCCGGACCGGAATCTCATCCCCCTCCTCCAGCTCCTCCGGAGACTTACCCTTACTGGGATCAATTACTGGTGAAACATCAAGCCTTAAAAGAAAGGAGCTCTCCTCGTCCTCCTCTTCCTCCTGTTCCTCTTCCGGTTCCTCTTCCAGGTGGATCCCATGTGAAAGGCACTGTTTTTTGGTGAAGAGTGTACTCTTTATTTTCAGCCTAACAGGACGATTGAAAAAATCATAGAGCTTCTCCGTAAGCTCCAGCTTTAATCCCTCTTCATTGCCCTCCCTGGCCAGGTCAAAAAGTCTATAAATGGCAGTTGAGCTCATCTCATTGACAAGATAGCTGCTCAACCTGGCCCCCGAGCGATCATCACCTTTTGTCCTAATTTCCTGGATCTCTCTTAGAAAGGCCTCAGTACTTATTTCAGGATCCTTCTCAGCCAGCTCCTCACGGTAATTGACCACTGAATGGGCTCTCAGCACCTGACCCTCACGCCCATGAAGAACAAGCAAAAAAAGTGCATACTCTTCGTTCTTCTTCCCAGATACTGCCATACCATGAAGGATAAGAATGGCAGGATCAACATAATCCTTCATTTTGAGGGCCTGCTCCAGCTCCCCTCCTGCCAGATCTAGAGCCAGGCGGGCCTGCTCTGAAGAGACCTCAAGGGTATCCATTACAACCTGTATTCGTGCCTCCAGCTGATTATCCTCCATGTGTATCGCTCCATTTTTTTCTTTTTTTCTCACCAACAATAAATAAAAATTAAGACAGGTTTCTGGCAGCATCAATTATCTTATTCAACAAATGGCTACCAAAAACCTGTCTAAAAAGCTAAATTTCATAAATTACAGGCTCTTTTTCTCTATCTCTTCTCTCAAGCGGTTCTTAAAATCCTGGAGAGTAAAGGTGCCCAGATCCCCCTGTCGTCTTTCTCGAACTGCAATCTCACCACTCTCCAGCTCTCGATCCCCGATAACCAGCATATATGGTATCTGCTGCACCTGAGCCTCTCGAACCCGATATCCAACCTTTTGATCACGATCATCAACTTCAACCCGAATACCGGCCTTTTCCAGCACAGATCCTATCTCCTCTGCACGCTTAATGTGTTTCTCCACCACCGGAAGAATTGATACCTGTATAGGGGCCAGCCAGAGCGGAAAGGCTCCAGCAAAGTGTTCAATTAATACCCCCAGAAAACGTTCCAGAGCACCGAAGACAACCC
>CAZXKH010000191.1:0-4637 GCA_964641385.1 uncultured Clostridia bacterium
GGGGTTAAGAGCAATAAATTACTCATATACAGCAAAAATGAGTAATAATAATACCTTCAATCATAAACTCCCTCAGCAATCTTATTCATGAAAGGGGTGAGGAGGAATGCGCTTAAATTACATATATATCCATCTTCATATTGTTAATAGTTTACAATACCTGGACTGTGGTAGCTGAGAGCCATTATTTTTTAAGATAAAGTAACATGTTCTTTATATAGAGAGTTACTACAGACAAAAACCTCAAAAACCCGGAAAATGATAGATAACTTTGTAGTATAAAATGGTAGTGGACTGTTTATTAATTCTAGATTATAAATAAAGATTCCTGCAACAAAATCATAATCCTGGATTATATTTTCAGGTCAGGCACTATTATTATACATATCTTCCCAATTAATCTTATCGCCTTATAAAAAACCAATTTCATGATCCAAAAAAGCTATAGCTTATAAAGGAAATACCGGCATCAAAATAAGATGCCGGCAGTTAATTATGCTCCTTTCAACCATCCAATTATTTACTGTAGGGACAGGCACTGTAATGATCCTGAGCATCCATAACCAGCAGCTCCTGATCATCCCTTGCAGGAAAGCTGACAACCAGTGCCCTATCCCCCACTTCAAATTGCTCCACTGCCTTCAACATAACCTCCTTCTTCTGCTGGAGAAAATCCCTTAGAGCTTCTTTAATCTCTTCTCCATCATCCCCAGAGAAAATAATCTTAAGATCAAGCCCCTCCAGCTGGAATTCCTGAATCTGCTGTAAAAACCTGGGCTCATCATCACTGATCATTGCCTCCTCCCGATACTTAATCAAGAGCTGGCGCAGATCCCTTCCTTCCCAGCCACAGTCTGCTTTTGCCTCAGCACAGCGGGGATGAAAACGACAGCCATTGGGGAGATCGATGGGATCCGGAATTTCTCCCTCCACATCAACATGCTCCCTCTTTCCCTCCACCCTGGGCACAGCATTCAATAGCAGCCTGGTGTAGGGATGGTGGGAAGAACCTATTACTTTTTCGGTAGGGCCCACCTCCATAATACGGCCCAGATACAGAATAGCCGTCCGGTCACAGATGTACCTGATAGTTGCCAGATCATGTGAAATATAAATTATGGAGATCCCCAGCTGATCACGAAAACGACGTAGAAGGTTCAGGACACCGGCCCTAATGGAAACATCAAGCATGGAGACTGGTTCATCAGCAATAATAAACTCAGGCTTCATTACTATAGCCCGGGCCAGGGCTACCCGCTGCCTCTGCCCTCCACTCAGCTGGTGTGGATACTGTAGAAAGAACTGATCAGGGGGTGTCAGTTCGGCCATCTCCAGAGCCTCTCTTACCATCTGAATCCTTTCCTCTTCTCCCTCTCCAATGCCATGTATTTTTAAGGGTTCCATAATTGTATTGAGAACGGTAAAACGGGGATTTAAAGTCTCATAGGGATCCTGAAAGACCATCTGGAAATTACGTCTAAACTCCTTCAACCGGCCTCCCCCCAGGCCAGATAGATTATTGCCCTCAAAGATTATCTCACCCTCTGTAGCCGGCTGCAGCATACAGAGCAGTTCACCTAAAGTGCTCTTACCAGAACCGCTTTCACCGGCCAGACCCAAAATCTCACCGGAAGCAACCTCAAGGGAGATATCATCAACTGCCTTCAGCTTCCTTTTTGGCCGGCCTCTAATCAGATCTAGAAGGGAGCTTTTAAGTGGAAAGTGCCTCTTAAGACCACTGCACTTCAGTACAGTACGCCCATTCATCCTTTCAGGCCGGGCAGGGGATGTTTTTTCATTATCCTCCCCTCGCCAGAGGGAAGGCTCACTGGCCCGCTGTCGATACTCAGCAGCTTCTTTTGTGAAGTGACAGAAAACAATACGGTCACTCCCCACTCTTCTACCCTCAGGTTGCTCCTCACAGCGAGAACGTGAAAAGGGACAGCGTTCCTGGAATCGACAACCAGTAGGGGGGGTAACCAGATCGGGTGGTGATCCGGGAATTGAGATTAACTCCTCTCTGGCCTCCTCCAGGGTGGGAAAGGCATTTTTCAGCCCCATGGTATAGGGATGTATGGGTTCTTGAAGGATACTGTCAGTCTTACCGTACTCCATCACCCTTCCCCCATACATCACTACAATCTTGGGGCAGGTTTCAGCTACTACAGAAATATCATGGGTAACCATAATCATGGAGTTATTGAGTTTCTGCTGTAATAGTGATATCTGTTTTAGGATCCCATCCTGAACAACCACGTCCAGTGCTGTGGTTGGTTCATCAGCAATGATCAGATCAGGATCAAGAGCCAGAGCCATAGCAATTACCACCCTCTGTTTCATACCTCCACTCAGTTCATGGGGATAGGCCTCCAGGCGGTTACGTTCCAGACCAACCAAACTGAAGAGCTCACCGGCACGAGCATAGGCCTCTTTTTTGGAGACATCCTCATGGATCTGAATGGCCTCAATGATCTGATCACCCACCTGATAAACAGGATCAAGAGCATTCATGGCACTCTGTGAAACCATTGATATTTCCTGCCAGCGCAGGCTGTTCAGCTGTCTGCGGTCCAGAGAGAGAATATCTCTCCCTTTAAAGAGAATCTCTCCTCCCTGATAGGAGGCATTGTTGGCCAGAAGCCGCATAATAGACTTGGCAGCAGTAGTCTTACCACATCCACTCTCCCCCACCAGGCCCAGGTTCTCCCCCTGCTTAAGGGAAAAGGAGATCCCATCAACTGCCTTTAGATAACCTGCCTTGGTTCGATAGTAGGTCTTCAGGTTATTGATTGTCAGCATTTTCTAGCTCTCCTTCCAGGCGCGGGTTGGTTATTACCTCCAGGGCTCGAGAAATAAAGAAGACCGAAACAACAGTAATCATAATCAGTAGACCGGGAGGAATAATCCACCACCAGGCTGTTCTCCAGGCCCCCGAAAGTCTGGCAGCATGTAGAATGGTTCCCCAGCTATAAAGACGGGGTGGACCAAGCCCAAGAAAACTAAGGGTGGCTTCAGCAGTAATGGCATAGCCCATGGCCACTGCCAGCTGCAGAAAGGCCAGGGGCAAAATGTTGGGTGCAATATGGATGTAAAGGATACGCGAGTTGCTGGCTCCCACCACTCTGGCTGCCTTGACAAAGGGCCTTTCTGATAAGGAAAGCACCTGTGACCTGATAACCCGGGCATTTGTACGCCAGGTTAAAAGACCAATGGCCAGGATAACAATCCAGATACTGGGATCAAAGAGCAAAACAAGGATCATGGCAAAGGGCTCAAAGGGTAAGGCATACATAATATCAACAATTCGCATTAAAAAATCATCCAAAAGCCCCTTATAGTAACCGGCCCAGAGACCAACATTGACTCCGATAAGATTAACCACTAAAGCTGCCAGAAAACCAATAAAGAGGGCTGTTCTGGTACCATAGATAGTCTGGCTGAAAATATCTCGACCCAGATGGGTGGTACCAAAGAAGTTCTCCCTGGTTGGTGGTGACAGTTCATTGATATAGGGATCACTTCCCACTACCATTAACTCTTCACCGTCACCAGCTATTCCCCGCCAGTGGCGTCGATAGGCTATATCCATCCTTTCCCAGCTCTGACCATCATACTCAGAAACAATACCAAAGCGACCTACAACAATAATTTCTTCCGGAGAAAGGTAGTAAATATCACGCAGTTCCCTGGAATGTGGACCATGCTCCTCTGACCAGCGCTGACCATCAAAGCGGAAGATGGTACCCCTTTCCCCTACAGCCAGCCCATGTTCAGGGGAATAGAGACTGATCCCGTAAAAATTACGAAAACTCATCAGCATCTCCTGTGATAGGCTTCCATCCTCCCATCTGAGGATAGTCCCCCTGCCACCGGAGATAAATCCCAGATCCCGATGAAGAAAGGAAAGGCTGTACAGATCTTCCCTGACAGGTGAGTCAAGCTCTTCCCAGCTGATTCCATCCCACCTGAGAATGGTGGCCTCTTCCCCTACGGCCAGGGCAAAGTCATCTTCTATTAATTCAACTGCCAGCAAATTAGTGGTCACCGGAGTCTCATGAAGGGTCCACTGGCCATCGTGGTAAGACCAGATTTCACCGGCTTCACCCACCACCAGTCCATGATCAGGGGTAAGAAAGCTCATTGCAATAAGATCACTGGTGGTGAACAACTCTTCCTGTTGCCATCCCTGACCATCATGTCGTGCAAACTGCCCCTGATTGCCAATTACATAGGGTTGACCGTCAATAAACTGGATATCGTTAAGGCTCTCTTCGGAAAGGATATGATCAAGTAGCCATTCTTCATCCTGATAGGCAAAGATTACCCCCTCTCTTCTCTCCAGCATTTCATGAGGGTCATGAGTGGAGAGAAAGGGCGCAAAGATGGCCACAAAGGTTAACAGCAGCAGGATAATAGTCCCGGTAAGGGCCAGTGGATCACTTCTAATAATCCTCAGTGGTCTTTTAAAGCTTCTTAAATAGGAGTGTAGTATTTCCCTTCTCAGCTGCATCCTATTTTTGGTAGCAGGCTCTCTCTTCTGCTCCACTCTTACTCACCCCTCCGATAAACAACACGGGGATCCAGATAACTGTAGACCAGATCAGAAAAAAAGTTCATGATCAAGACCACTCCGGCCA
>CAZXKH010000192.1:0-4616 GCA_964641385.1 uncultured Clostridia bacterium
CTCTCCTCCATTGCCTTTCCTTCTATTTCTACCGGTGCCTTTGGTTACCCCATGCAGGAAGCAGCTACTATTGCCTTTGAGAGTATAAAGGAAGAGCTTTCAGAACTAAAATCTCTGAAGAAAATACGCTTTGTACTCTATGGTCAGCAGGCACTTGATCTCCACATTAAGGTTTTTCAGGAAGTCTTTTAACCTATTTCAACAGAAGGGAGCCAGGATTATTTCAACTACATTATTACAGAAGGGATTTGAATATTCTTTTAGCCCTGATAGAAGTGCCCTGCAGTACGGATATCTACCCCTTGAACCCCCACTCAGGGCTCTCTTTCCCCATGAGCCAGAGGAGTATACTGTCCTCCTTCAGGATCAGGAGGGAAAACACGTTGAAGTTACTGTTAACAACCGGGAGGATCTTTTAGAGGGGGAGGGGCTCCTTGAAATGGAGCTCTTTGATTCAAGGCTCTGTCGTCTGCAGGTGGTTGATCCTGAGAGGATGAGTTTTAAAATACTTCCCTTTTGGAAGCAATCTTCAGGCCAGGCACCAGAGGTAGTGGAAGCCTTAGAGGAGCTTAAGCTTGTATCTGAAAAAGATTACTATCTTCATCAGCGGGCCCGGGGATTGACTTTGCAGTCAGGCTTTGATCAGCTCCTTTCCCTTCCTTCTCTAAGGGAGCTGGAACCCTTTGATTATCAGCTGGAGGCAGCCAAAAGGGTTCTCCAGAAAATGAGGGGCAGGGCTCTTCTTTCTGATGAGGTTGGGCTGGGAAAGACCATTGAGGCCGGTCTGATTATGAAGGAATATATGATCAGGGGTCTGGTTAAGAAGGTGTTAATTCTTGTTCCCCCCTCTCTTGTGAGTCAGTGGAGGGAGGAGATGAGAGTGAAATTCAACCTTGAGTTTATTAGTTATGATAGCTCCAGCTTTAAAAAGAAGGAGAATGGATGGGAGTACTATGATCGGGTAATAGCTTCACTGCATACCGCCAAGCGCAAGAATCGCCGGCAGCTGATTGAAAAGATTGATTATGATCTGGTAATTGTTGATGAGGCTCACCATCTGAAGAACAGATCGACCCTAAACTGGAAGCTGGTTAACCGCCTCAAGAAGAAGTATATTTTACTGCTGACTGCCACTCCAGTCCAGAACAAACTGGAGGAGCTCTTCAACCTTATAACCCTGCTGCGTCCGGGACAGCTGGAGACGGCAAGGGAGTTTAAAGATAAGTACATTACCCGGGGCGACCGCCTGAAACCCAAAAACCCAGAGGAGCTCAAAAAGCTGGTCAGGGGTGTTATGATCCGCAATAAGCGCAGTCACAATCGGCTGCACCTCACCAGTCGTTATGCCCGGGTGATAGAGGTCAGCATGAAGAGCAGGGAGAAGGAATTTTACCAGCGACTAAATAATTTGCTGCACCGCCAGTATACCCGGCAGGAGGGTCAAAGGGGTATCAACCGACTGGTGTTAAAGATCCTGCAGCGGGAAACAGGAAGCAGTATCAGGGCTGTCATCCCTACTCTCAAAGGGCTCCTTGATAATGAAGGCCTGTCAGAGGAGATGAGAGAGTTTATTGGCCAGTTGATTGCAGAGGGAGCAGCTATCGAGAAACAGGCCAAGCCTGAAGCACTGGTGGAGCTGATTAAGGGAATTAATGACCGGGTAATTGTCTTTACTTCCTTTCGTGCCACCCAGGATTACCTGGAGGCCAGGCTTAACAGGGCGGGAATTTCAACCACTGTTTTTCACGGCCAGCTGCGCCGGGCGGAGAAGGAGAGCTGTATCGACACCTTCCGGGAAGGCAGACAGGTGCTTCTCAGCACAGAATCCGGTGGTGAGGGTAGAAACCTTCAGTTCTGTAACCGGATGATCAACTATGACCTCCCCTGGAATCCCATGCTCATCGAACAGCGTATTGGCAGGATCCATCGTATCGGTCAGGAAAGGGATGTATATATCTATAACCTTGCTGTCCGTGAAACAATAGAATCCTATCTGCTGGAACTCCTTGATGCCAAGATAAATATGTTTGAGCTGGTTGTGGGGGAACTGGATATGATTCTGGGTAACCTGCAGGATAGACGTGAGTTTGAGGAGATTATTATGGATATCTGGCTGGAATCCTATGATTCTGATCAGCTTAAGGAGCGGTTTAATTCCTTTGGAGAGGAGCTGCTAGAGGCCAAAAAAGAATATAACCGCACAATGGAATATGATGGAAAACTCTTTGGGGAGATGTTTGAAGATGGTAGTTAGGGATCAAAAGGCCATGGATCTGCAACAGTTTGTAATCGATTTTTTTCAGCAGCTGGGGGCACTGGTTGAGCTGCCTTCCTATTCACTGGTGGAGGTTATCATCCCTGATGATTATTCCCCTTACTTTGAAGGTGAAAGTTTTTTGCGACTTTCCTTTGATCCGGAAGTGGCAGAAGAAGAGGAGGCAGCCTTTATTACTCATGGCAGCCCTCTGCTGGATACCATTACCGACTTAATCCTGCAGGAGGTTAAGATGTTAAAGAGGCATATTAATCTCTCCTCACCACTTTTGCCCGACAATATTGAAGAGCGGATAAAGTCACAGATCACCTTTCAAAAAAGCCGTCCACCAGAGTTTATCTCCTCAGAGATCCGGGAACATCATTTTTTGGAAGTAATCTTTTTACTAAGCCTTATCTCTGATGAACGAGAGGAGAAACTGGAGGGAGTGGTTGTGGACCTCAACCGGGGATGTATTGCAAGGGGAATGGAATCCAGGATTAACCAGGCCCTCTTTGAGCAAAAGCGAGCTCAACTATATCCCCTTTCAAGGGTAATTACTATGGGTCAGGCACTGCTATTAGCCCGGGATGAGGTTGACAGGCGGGCAGCTGTACATAATAAGAGGTTCATGAAGCGTATCGCCTCCTTTAAAGAGAGGGAGCTGGACAAAATCAGGGGTTTTTACTGGCGGACAGAGCAGGAACTGAGGGAGAGAATGGAAGCTCTTAATGGCAAGGAGGGAGCGGAGAAGAGGTTAGAGAACCTGCAGCAGAAGCTAAGGGCCAACACTATTGACCGAGAACGCAGGATAGCAGATATTGAGGACAAATATTCCTCTCAGGTGGAGATCGAGGTGGATAGCCTGATCCTTTACTCTCTTCCCCGGTTCAGGGTTGAGTTTTCAGTTCAGCAGCGGGATAAAAGGTACCGTCATCAGCTGCTCTATAACCCCCTGCTCCAGCAAATAGACCCCCCTGTCTGCTCCAAATGTCAAAGATCTTTGCCTGATAGCTACTGGATAGAGGGAGAGTTCTTCTGTCCTCAGTGTCTTTGAGCTGCAGCAGGATTAGTTTCTCTAGAGGAGATCGCTCTGGCAATTATTTTTTTATACTGGCTTTTGGTTTCCTCCAGCGGGTTTTATTTCCAATTAGTTAAAGGCTTAATGATAGATTTCGGACAGTAAGCATGAATACCGGGGAAGGGGTTATGATATGGAGGTTATGGTTGACAGCCATCTGCACAGTCATCACTCAGGCGATGCTACCGGCAGTATTGATGAGTTCTGTCAGCAGGCTTTAAAGGTAGGAGTTACTGATCTCTATTTTACTGAACACTTAGACTATGATCTGGAGGAAGGGAGGATGAGGCTGCCCTTTGATCCAGAGGCATATTTTGCCGAACTGGAAGCTGCCAGGAAAAGATATCAGGACAGGCTCAAACTTTATGCGGGGCTAGAGGCAGGTGATCCCCATTACTACCCTGAGGATTACCGAGCCCTGATCGGTGAATATGATTTTGATTTAATCATAGCTTCCGCGCATATGATGGATGGTTATTTCGTTGGCGATCAGGAGTTTCTGGCTGAGAGAACTCTTAGAGAGATCTTTGACCAATATTTTCAATCCATTAGGGAAATGCTCTCTGAACCACATTTTGATGTACTTGGACACCTGGATTTTCCACAGCGTTACCTGCAGGGAGCCAAGGATTATAACTGGAGCCTGCTGGAGGATATTCTTAGCCGGACAGTGGAGAAGGGTTTGGGAATAGAGATCAATACTTCAGCTCTGAGAAAGGGCTGTAAGGAGCCCTGCCCGGGGGAGGAGATTCTGCGTTTCTATTACCGGCTGGGGGGTAGGATAGTGATCGTTGGTTCTGATGCACACCGGCCACAGGAACTTGGATCTGATATCGATAGGGCTCTAGATCTAATGCGAGAAGTGGGGTTTTCTCAGTGGTATCAATACATTGAGGGCCATCCACATGCCCTGCCGCTATAGCCCGGTATCTTGATGGCAGGGTGAGGACAGAGAGAGAGGGGTTAGCTATACCCCGGGAGATGAGATGGGCCTTAATCCATAATTGAGCCCCAAAACAGGGTTTTATTGTTTTTATGGGGAACACTTCCACAGCCCAGGATAGTCCTTGCTATCTTAGGGGTTGTGATTGCAGCTTTCCCCTGCAGGGAAGGAAGAGCAAAGAAATAATTGTTATTTTATGAGTTAAATTTTTCTGATGATTGGAGAAAAAAAGAGGATTCTGGGTTATAAATTTTGAATAGTATATTTTAGTGCCTAATTAAAGAGAATAGATGAGGAGGAGAATGAGATGAGGAAAATGAAGTTTCAACTGCCCCAGG
>CAZXKH010000193.1:0-4593 GCA_964641385.1 uncultured Clostridia bacterium
GAGTTTAAGAGCTGCATTACCTCTCCTCTTACCTCGTCCCGGGGCACAACATTGAAACGCCGCAGAGGACGGGATATCTGTTGACCGATATTGAAGGAGGGATTAAGGGTGGCATCCGGGTTCTGAAATACCATCTGCAGTTTTTTCATCAGCTGCAGATCTCTTTTGTTAATTGGATAGCTGATATCCATACCCATCATTTCCAGCTTGCCATCTGTCATTGATTCCAGTCCCACTATAGTCCGGGCCAGGGTACTTTTACCACAGCCTGATTCACCTACAACTCCCAGAGTAGAACCCTCAGGCAGTTCAAAATCAAGTCCATCTACTGCCTTGACATGACTGTCTTTTCCTATCCCAACCATTTTTAAAGCAGCTGATTTATCCTGTTGATAATAAGTCTTTAAACCCCTGGCCAGCAGAGCTATCTCATCCTCTTCTTCTCTATCCCCAACCAGTGGTTTACCCCCCTCTTCTAAGTCTGCCACTATATCCTTTAATTCCTCTGCCCGGTGGCAACGAACCTGTCGATTCTCACCCACCTGGCGATATAAGGGGCGTTCCTTGAGACAGACTTCCTCAGTAAAATCACAGCGAGGTGAGAAAATACAGCCCTCAGGTACCCTTTCTGGCGAGGGAACACGACCGCGAATGGGGTGCAGTACAGTATTGGTCTTATCTCTTCCCAGACGGGGCAGGCAGCGAATAAGACCTCTGGTGTAGGGATGGAGTGGTTCAAGAAAGATATCCTCTACAGCTGCTCCTTCCACTATTTCCCCGGCGTACATAACCCCCACCGAATCACAGACCCGGGCCACAACCCCAAAATCATGGGTTATATAGATACTGGCGGTATCAAATTCGGACTGCAGCTCTGAAACCATGTCCAGTACAGCTGCCTCCACCGTTACATCCAGAGCGGTAGTGGGTTCATCCATTACCAAAAGCACCGGATTACTCAAAAGCGCCATAGCAATTACCACCCGCTGTTGCTGTCCTCCCGAAAGCTGATGGGGGTATCGTTCCATCATCACTGCTGGATCAGGGAGATTAACCTGCTGGAGGGTTTCCAGACAGCGTTGGCCTGCCTCCTCCCTGGAGATTTTGGAATGGACCTGCAATACCTCGCGCAGCTGCTCACCAATAGTCAGAGAGGGATTTAGAGCCTGGGTCGGATCCTGATATACCATGGCGATCTTGTTACCCCTTATTCTTAAGAGCTCCCGCCTTGGTATCTCAGTTAAATCAGTACCATCAAAAACAATACTCCCCCTGTCTATTCTTCCATTCTGCCCCAGAAAATTTACGATACTGAAGGCAACTGTACTCTTTCCACATCCCGATTCACCAACCAGACCAAATGTCTCTCCCTTTCGAACAGAAAAGGAGATATCTCTAACGGCTCTGATGGTGCTTTTTCTGGTTTCATAAACTACTGAAAGGTTTTTAACTTCCAGTACCTGATCCTTATTGTTGTCACTCATATGATAACCCCCTACGTCTGCTCACGAATACCATCAACAAAAAGATTGAGACCAACTACAATACTGGAGATAGAGATTGTGGGCCACAGCACTGCCCAGGGGTTTACCCAAATATAACGGCGGGCCCTGGCAACCATACTTCCCCAGTCAGGTGATGGGGGTGGAAGACCAAGCCCCAGAAAACCCAGGGTGCCAATAGCAATTATGGCATAACCAACACGTAGCATACAGTCAACCATCACCGGCCCCCTGGCATTGATCAGAATCTCAACCACCATAATATAAAAGGCACTTTCCCCTCGCAGCTGTGCCGCCTTGACATACTCACGGGTCTTTATATCAAGGGTTAAACTGCGGATCAGCCTGGCAATACCCGGAGCACCGGCAATGGTTATTGCCAGCACAACATTGGCAGCTGAGGGGCCCACAGCTGCAATGATCAGCAGATAAAGCAAAATGGGAGGAAAGGCCATCATACCATCAAGAATCCTCATGATCACATCATCAATCCAGCCTCCATAATATCCGGCAGAAAGCCCCATGGCGGCTCCTACTATTAGAGAACAGAAAACAGCAAGTGGTGCCAAAAATAGTATCCGGCGAGCACCGTAAAAGAGCCTTGCCATCAGATCTCTGCCCAGATCATCTGTTCCCAGCAGGTGTTCGGCTGAAGGACCACTGTTTACTGCCATCATATTCTGTTCCAGTGGAGTATAACTGGTTAGAAGGGGAGCGAAAATGGCAACAAAGATCCAGAAACAGACTATCGCCAGACCCACAGTTGCCGTTTTGGAGGCAAAAATTAGAGAAAAAGTATCCTTAATCCTGTAGGCCAGGGTGGGGTCTTGATATTTTACTTTCTTTTCCACATTAACAGCCATCAATCTATCAACTCCCTCAGAGAAAACCTGTTTATGAGTATCTGATTCTGGGATTAAGCAGGGTATAGATTATATCAGCCACCAGCTGAGTTCCAACAGCAAGGGCAACCATTATAATCGCCACTGACTGCATGGTAAAGGCATCTTTATACATTGCAGCATCGTAGATGTACTTCCCCACTCCTGGAAAGCCAAAGATTGCCTCAACCACAATAATCCCGCCTATCAACCAGTTAACATGCAGCATAATAACTGTAATTGGTGCCAGCAGGGCATTGCGCAGGGCATGCTTGAGAACAACCTTACGACGGGAAAGCCCCTTAAGAAAGGCTGTCCGCACATAACCAGTATTCATTACCTCTACCATACTGGCCCTGGTTATCCTGAGAATATAACCCAGTTCAATTAGAGCCAGTGTTAAGACCGGTAGAACCAGCATGCTGGGATCAGCTAAGATGGCATCAGGGCGATCAAAGACTGTAGCCCCGGGCAAAACACCCAGCCAGGTTGTAAAAACCAGGATTAAAAAGACACCGGTGGCAAACTCAGGGCTGCCAGTGGTGACCAATCCCATAATGGACAGAATGCGATCCAGCAGCTTACCCTGGTTAATACCTGCTATAACGCCCAGCAGTAGAGCCAGAGGCATAATAATTACAAAGGCAATACCGGCCAGGATAGCTGAATTTAAAAACCGCCGGGGAAGAGTCTGAGCAATGGGACGACCGGTTCGAATGGAGACTCCAGGATCACCACGTAGAATCCCCTTCTGCAGTGGAATATACTCCACCGCGCCTCCCTCCTGGGGAACCCACCAGCCGGCTCCTCTAGACCTGACCCAGAGGGTAACATCTTCTCCCCTAATCCAGCGTACAACCCGGTCCTGGTCATCAACACCCCAGAAATACTCCAGATCTTCGTCCTCTGATTCCTGCCAGCGCTCGTTATCCAGCTCTTCTTCATAGGTTCCATCTTCAAGCCTAAGCTGTTGATAAAGATCCTGACCATCCAGGCGCCATCTAACCAGCTTCCCATCTTCCCTGGCCCACCAATCATAATAACCATCGGCTGCCATCACCCGCTCCAGAGGTAAACCTACCAGCCGTGAGCCGCGCCACCAATCATTGCCAACCAGCCAGGAGAGATAGCGGTGATGGTGGGGTTGATCCATTCCCAGCTGGGCATTAAAGGCTGCCTCCTGTTCGGGAGTGGCAAA
Organism: uncultured Clostridia bacterium; assembly: GCA_964641385.1. Lineage (GTDB taxonomy): Bacteria > Bacillota > Halanaerobiia > CAZXKH01 > CAZXKH01 > CAZXKH01. The sequence goes on from CAZXKH010000193.1 coordinate 3,582, forward strand.
GGCACCCAGGATATTACGGGCCACATTCCCCGGCGCCACCTCAGCCAGAAGAAAGACCACTATTGAAACCAGAAACATAGTAATGATCATACTTATTATTCTTCTTCGCAAGAATTGAAACATCTACAGACTCACCTCATTAACAGGAGGCCGGCCTTAAGACCGGCCTCCCGCTCTTCTTTTCTATTAGATCTTTTTTTCTATTGATCAAGCCATACATCATGGTAACGGTAGTAGTGTGTGGGATGAGGGCCAACATTGCGCATTTTATTGCTAAAGATGGAGAAGGCATTACGCCAGTAAGCAATACCTATAGAACCTCGTTCCTTCATAATATTCTGTAGCTGCTGCATCTGTTTACGCCGCTCATCGACATCAAGAGTAGTCTCAGCGTCCTTAAGTATTTCACTAAACTCCTCATCAACCCAGCGGGTCTCATTCCAGGCAGCAGGATTACCATCAGCATCTGCAGTATAGGCCAGGCTAAGGGTCATGGTGGCCAGAGGACGATGGGTCCAGGGTGTAATACCCAGATCAACATCTGTCCACTGATCCCAGTAAACTGGATTGGGAACCGGCCTGATATTAATATGCAGTCCTGCCGGGGCAGCACTCTCCTTTAACACTTCAGCATAGGATACAACATCCGACCAGTCTGAACCAACCACCAGGTCTACCTCCAATCCATCGGGGTAACCTGCCTCTCTAAGCAATGCTCTGGCCTGTTCAGGGAAATATTCAGGAGGATCCATTTCATAGTAAGCAGGATGAGTCGTTGCCACATGGTGGTCCTCTCCCATATCACCCTCACCCATATAGGCCAGCTGTAAAATCTTGTTTCTTTCCTGACAGATCTTAAGGGCCTTCCGTACCCGATTATCATTCCATGGTTCACGATCAACCCTCATTCTGAGCACCCTGGTCATGGAAGTAGCAACAGTTTTAATATTGGCATCTGGATGGCCTCTCAAAGCCTGATAGGCCTCCAGATCGAGCATATCACCAAAGTCGA
>CAZXKH010000194.1:0-4578 GCA_964641385.1 uncultured Clostridia bacterium
CAGAACAAGGGTGGGTCTGAGTCTTTTTCCTCCTGCCTTAAGCAGAGAAAATGAAATATTGTAGAGCAGACTGAAATCAGACTGGGTAATGGAGGTCAGTTCATCCTCCACCCGTTCCAGATCGGAACTAATGGGTTGTGTTATTCCATCTTTTAGCAATATAACCACCTGTTTCTTTATTTCCGCCCGCTGTGAATGGCAACTATGCCTCCACTCAGGTCTCGATAATAGACATCCCTAAATCCAGCCTGAAGAAAGCTCTCCTTAAGAGCCTCCTGCGTTGGAAAGGTTTTTAAGGAAGAGGTCAGATAGGAGTAGGGCTCACCCTCTCCATGTAATAGCCTGCCCAGCAGGGGAAGTAGATAATTAAAGTAACAGTAATAAAGTGCTGGAAATATAAAACCGGAGGGCCTGCCCAGATCAAGGCAGAGCACCCGCCCATCCTTTTTTACCACCCGCCTCATCTCCGAGAGAACCCGGGGAATATCCTCCACATTCCTCAGCGCAAAGGCGATTAGAACCGAGTCAAAGCTGTTATCGGGGTAATCGATCTCCATGGCATCTCCCAGGAGAAAGTCCAGATTGGGGGCCGAGTATTTTTCCCGTGCCCTTTCCAGCATCTGGGGAGAAAAATCAAGGCCAACCACCCTTCCCCCTGACATATGCTCTGCCAGCAGGGCACTAACCTCACCAGTTCCTGCACATAAATCAAGGACTACCCCCCCTGCAGGTGGATCAGCCATCCTGACCAGCTCCTGCCGCCATTTTGAAATCTGCCCAAAGGAGATAATATTATTAATCAGATCATAGTGCCGGGCAATCCTGCCGAAGATGCCCTGTACATAGCTGCTCTCTGGACGATAGCAACTTTCATCCCGCTGAGAAATAAGATCAACCCCCTTATGGCTGTTCCAGTCTTTTTTCCCTGCCCTTGATGGGAGAGGGCCTAAGGTTTTGCCACATAAGCTTGATGGCCAGAGCTCCCAGAGAGAAAATATTTTTTAACCCTCTGCTCTGGGGCCATTTTAGCTCATCCTGACCACAGATACTGTAACGGCCACACTCCTCCAGCCTCTGCTGCAGCTGACCAAGCCCTTCCTCCCTCTGATCAGTGGGAAGGCTGTATATTTCATCAATCTCCCTTAGCACAGCCCGCGATTGAAGAATACGCTCCTTTACCATAGCATAGGTCTCTTCATCGATCAAGCCCAGTTCGCACTTTAATTCATTCATTCCCAGGGCCGAATCATAAGTAGCTTTTACAATCTCATCCCTGGTCATCCAGCGGGTCTCATAACTGAGCATCTGCTTCCAGCTTGGTTCCAGCAAAGCCTGGCGGTGATCCTCAAGGGTATGGCAGAACTTACGGTAACCATATTTATCCGGATCTTCAAAGGCTGGACTGCCGGGATCTAAAAAGGGTGCCAGGGGAGCGATAAAGGGGTATATCCTTCCCCTGCCAATGCGGGATAAAAGCTGACGGCAGTAGTCAACAGCATCCATTGCATCCTGATAACTCTGCCCGGAAAGGCCCACCATAAAGAAGATATCGATTTTTCGGCATCCATGGTCCAGGGCCCACACCAGAGTCTCCTCAAACTCCTCATTGGAGACAGCAAACTTGCCCTTAGATCCCCTCCTGACCCGCTCCAGTTGGGACTCCAGGATAATCTGCAAACTGTAACGGGAGACAGACTCATTGATTAGACGCAGGTACTCCTCAGGGGCAGGATCAAAGAGCTCAAAGATAAATTCATTCTCAATCCTTTCCCCCTTTAAGAGATCAAAGAAGCGACTGGCATACTCCTCTCCCCCCTGCCTCAGATCGTGGACCACAAAGATGGGAGCCCTGGAAAAGGACTTGATAATCCGGATATCCTCCAGCAGACGCTCTGGAGAGCGAAAGGCTGGCTTTTTTCTGCCCACCACCTGACAGAAGGAATAGGAGGAGCCACCACAGATAGCACAGTTATAAATACAGCCCCTGGCCGTCAGCAGCATGGTGGTGGGATAATCCATCCATTCCTGGTAGGGTAGGGTGTTATGCAGACTCCTGTATTTTAGCACTGAGTTGAAGACATAATGATAGGCGGGCAGGGAGGCATAATCAATGGACTCTGGCACAAAATCAAGGTCATTGACCACTGTCTCCCCCTCCCGCCTCCAGGTCAGATTGGAAACCCCCTCCAGGCTATCACCCCGCTCCAGGCAATCAAGGAGCTGTAAAAGGGGTTCTTCAGTTGAGTCTCCACGCAGCACATAATCGACAGCAGGGTACTTGACCAGCTCCCGGTGGTAGTATGAAGAGCTAAGACCCCCGAAAATTACCGGTGCCTCGGGATGATATTTCTTGATCAGCCTGGCCACCTCCAGGCTACCCTGAGCATGAGGCAGCCAGTGAAGATCAACGGCATAATAGCTGCTTTTTTTACGGGCAATAACTCGCTCCGGATCATAGCTCTTGCTGTGCAGCATCCGATAGGCCAGGTTGATCAGCTGCACATGATAACCATGTCTTTCCAGGTATTCAGCCAGACTGGTGATCCCCACCGGATACATCTCAAAGACGGGTGAAGAGGGGATAACATCACTAATGGGACCAAAGACCTCCGGGTGTTCTCGAAAATCGTAGAGACTCGGTGGGTGGAAGAAGATAAGATCAGGCCTGACCATGAAATAACCTCCTGGAAGAATGATTGCTTTTCTCTCTACAGGATCTCAATTTGCAGTTCCGGTGCAGTTTTAGATAAAAACATAGGGAGCAGGGTAAGTGCTCCCTATGGCTCTCCTGGGAAGAACCAGTCCTGGTTTTATTGAAAGCATCTATTGTTACTCTATCAGGTTAATGAAGATCCCCCTAACCGGTAGCCTCCTGCTTGCCCTTAACTGCCCTTTTTTTGCTTGCACCAAACTTTGATCTGATGGTCATCCGATCAATATAGGGAACAAAGTAGTTCATAATGATAATGGAAAAGGCAACACCACCGGTTCCTATCCACAGTCTCTCCACCAGCAGCCGGAAGAAGACCACCAGCAGGCCAATGCAGATACCAAAAATAACCTGTCCCTTACCTGAAACCGGACTTGTAACCCAGTCAGTGGCCATAAAGAAGGAACCGAATAACAGGCCTCCGGCCAGCACATGGAAGAAAGGGTCCTGACCAGCTATAGCCGAAACAATAAAGACAGTGGTCAGAATACTCAGGGGCAGATACCATTTAATATGGTTTTTATAGATCAGGTAAAGGGCCCCGATGAGAACAGCCAAAACAGAGGTCTCGGCCAGAGAACCTCCCTCATAGATAAAGATAAATTCCAGATTGGAGGGCAGAGCCTCACCCATGGAAAGTTTCATCAGTGGAGTGGCCTTGGCCATGGCATCAATGGCACCAAGTTCATCCAAATAGGGACGGAAGAACTCACTGACCATTAGAATCAGTGGTGCCATATAGACCAGTGCCGTCCTGCCGGCCAGTAAAAAGATCCTGGCTGCCAGGGCAGGATTAAACCTGTTCTTACCCAGACCCCCTCCCAGAAGTTCCCGGAAGACAGCAGTGGCCAGAAAACCGCCCATGAAATAAAGGGGCACCATGGCGTACCAGGCGGTAGGTGGTAGGGTTAAGGCCAGTAAGAGTCCGGTTAAAAAGGCACTGCCATCACTGAGCCGTGAAGACTCACCCTTAAGGTTGCGGCCCACCGATTCACCCAAAAGAGCCCCCAGCAGGGTCACTACCAGAATAATAACTGCATCCCACTGAAAGATAATTAGGGAGGTAAGGGTGACAGGAATCAGGGCGATAATAACATCCTTCATCGCATCACTCATCAACTGCCCGCGGTGCAGATGAGGAGCAGGATTTGTCAACAGCTGATCATAATCCACTTTTACACTCATGCTTGCTCACCTGCCTGCTCTTGTTTTTGTCTAATAGCCATTATCTCCGACTTGGCCTCTTTAATATGATATACTATGGGCCGCCTTGAGGGACAGACATAGGAACAGACACCACATTCCACACAATCTAAGGCATCCCACTCCTCACAGTCCTCGATACGACCCTCTTCATAGGCTGTACTGATCTTGCTGGGATAGAGACGCATGGGACAGTCCTCCACACATTCTCCACAGCGCATACAGGCAATAAACTCCTGGTCCTCATCAACCATAGAGGAGGAAAATAGTAGAAGACCGTTACTGCCTTTAACTATAGGCACCTGAAGGATAGGCTGTGCAAAGCCTGTCATGGGGCCACCCATAATTACCTTGCTTCTTTTATCTATCAGGCCACCACACTCATTAATCAGATGGTAGATGGGTGTTCCAACCTTTGACAGTAGATTGGAGGGCTCCTTAATGTTATCACCGGTAACCGTTACCACCCTCTCCATTAGGGGCTTATCATAGTAAACAGCTTCAAAGATGGCCACCGTAGTGCTCACATTCTGCACCAGTGCTCCCACATCAAAGGGCAAACCCCCTGAGGGCACCTCCCGGTTGAGCAGGGTCTTAATTAACTGTTTTTCCGAGCCCTGGGGGTACTTGGTGGGAACAGAGACCACCTCAAGGCGGGGATCATC
>CAZXKH010000195.1:0-4571 GCA_964641385.1 uncultured Clostridia bacterium
TGGAAATTAAGCCTTCCTTTCTCTTGCACTATGAACAACGCCCTAATGGCACCAGCATTCTGCAAAACGAAACGAAACATCTTTTGGAGAAGGTCTTCAAGTACAATTTCCTCAGATATAGCCTGGCCGGCGTCAATAAGTGTCTGGACATCAAGCTGTAAGTATTTATTTTCACTGCTATCCCCCTCTTTTGCAGTTAAGAGCTGCCCGTATGTTTTTCTTAATGCAGCAGCCTTTACCACAAGCCCCCATCTCTCATAGGTGTCTATAGACTCCTTAATGTATGTGAATGCTTCCTGACCTCTACCCAGATTGTAAAGTAACCTGCCAGCCATCTCATAGGCATAAGCTAACTCTGGTAAAAAGCCAACCTGTAGTGCAGTTTCAATAGACTTGTCATAACAGGCTAGTGCCTGCTTATAGTCTTTACTAAGCCGGGCCTGTTCCCCTTGAATCAGGTAGTACTTGTTCCTATGATTTTCTGGAGCATCTCGATAAAAGCCCTGTACCTCCCGCAAATGCTTTATCATCTGTCTTTTATGCTCCCTGTACTTTTTACCTGGCTGCACTGCCTCTAGAGCATGAAGATGTACCATAGCTCCACAAAAGTGGTATACCGGAATGCAGTATGTACCGATTGCCCCCTCAATATGATGTTCAACAGCCTCCACCAGGTTAATAGCCTCTTGGGTCTGTCCCATCAGAAAAGCTATATATAATTTATAAAAGTAGGCATTAAACAGGACGGTGCGATCTACTTCTTGCTCATTGCTGCCTAGCTTGTCATGTTCACTAAAATAACTACCCTCCAATACCCAGGGACATTGGTGGCCGTCAACTATTTGTTGAACTCCCTGCATATAGACCATACATACTGTTATGGCTATGCTATTGCTAGTCTTCAACAAATCCCCCATATATTCTTCTATTAAAGAGTGAATGCTAGCCGCTTCCTTACCTGCTAGAAACATATAGACAAAATGCTGCATCATAACATGTCCAGCAGAGGCCAAATCTCCCTTGCTAAGCCCCTTTTTATGATTGGACGGAAACCCGTTGAGGGTATTGTTAATTGGCTCTATCTGATGTCGAATAATAATTTCATAAACTAAATGCGTCTTACATTCATATAATTTTGATTTCATGGCACTTTGAATTTCCATGGCCAGGTTGCCAAACTCATAACCTGGTTCCCTTTTTTTCAAATAGGAGACAATAAATTGTCCATACGCCACAAAAGCCACGGCCGTCGGTGGTGCGATTCCGTATCTCAGGGAGTACTGGACAATATTTAGAGATAGTAATACATATATCGGTCCTGAATAAGTATATGCAGCAATTCCAGCACTGGTCATTAATCTCATTATAGTTAAGATTTTTGCATCTTTAAGCTCTTTCATACTCTTTATAGATTGAAAGCTGCGCCCGACTAACTGATACCGAACACGCATATACTTTAGCATCACCTGGTGCTTTGTCGGCTTCAGTGGCAACTTGATGCCAAATTGTTCAAGTATCTCCTTGGCTGTTTCTATAGCTTCCCTTAACCGCCGCTGCCCTGTATAATACTCAATCTTAATCTCGTAAATCTTCCCTCGCTCTAGTAAGTCATCGCTATTATCTAAGGCCAGCCTGGCATACTGTTCCATCAACTGGTAGTTACCACATATGAAGGCAGCACCAGTGGCCTCTATATATAACTCTATAGCTAATTTGTAATCCTTTGCCCAAGGGTTATCTCCTAAGATTTCTATGCCCCTGTTAAAATATTCTAACGCTCTATCATAAGCGGCGAAATCCTTGGCGCGCTTTCCCGATTCCAGGTTCAATTCAGCTAATAGCAGCTCTTGCTGCCGTTGGCGGATTATTGCCTGGGCGCTATTAAAATAATCTGTTATTTCGAAAAGGTCTTCAGCTTCCTCCAGCTTTCCTGCTTTAGCTAATAAAATATTTCCGATGTTATAAAAGAACTTCACTTTATGCTCTGGTTCCATCAGTGTACCGATAGCCTGTTGAATGCGATCATGCAGGAAAGCATATTGACCAGTGGTTTGTTCTATAATTAAACCTTCTATTAGAGCTTCATCAATGGCTTTCTTTACAAGCTCTTCAGTTATTTCTAGTATTTCAGCTACAAATTCTACACTAAATGTGTTATTGATACATGCAACAAGCTTAAGTATATCTGCTGTCGATTTAGACAATCGATCTATTTTATGTAGTATAAGCTCAAGGATATCATCTGATACACTATGGGTTAATAGCCGTTTGACCTGAATACTCCAACCTTGTTCTGCATCATTACAGTAGAGGATACCTTCGTCATACAATAATTTCAAGTATTGTTTTAGGAAAAATGGGTTCCCAAAAGACTTCTCATAACTGAAATGTGTTAATAGCTCTACTTGCTCCTGGTCGCTTTGCAGCAGCTCAGCTAACAGCTCTCTTATCATGGCCGGTGCTAAAGGCGGCAGCTGAATCTTTACCAGTTTGTCAGCATCATTAACCTGAAAATCAGCCATTAATCTTTGTAATGGATGATTTTCTGATACCTCGTTATCTCTATAGGCACCAATAAACAAAGCATATAACTGGTTATTATCATAAAGAACCGCCTCTAGGAGTTTGATGCTGCCGGTATCTACCCATTGTAAGTCATCAAGGAATATAACCAGGGGACTTTCCTTATGAGCAACAGTTGCTAAAAATTTTATAAATGTACTTTGAAAACGGTGCTGTGATTCAGAAATTGGCAGATCTTCTAACTCCAGGGGGCTGCCGATTATTTTTCCTAATTTAGGAAACATTTGCGCCACAACATGGACCTGCTCTCCTAATGATTTGTCAAGCACCTGTTTAAAACTCTCTATAACCGCCTTATCTTGATTTAATATGCTGTTGAAGTAGCCGTCAAAAGCCTGGATTAGAGAAGAATAGGGGGTGTTCTTCTTATACTGGTCAAACTTGCCGCTGATAAAACAAATCCCCTGTTCCTCTAATATAGGCTGCATCTCATGAACAAGAGTTGTCTTGCCAATCCCTGCTCCCCCGGCGATGAGAAGCATTTTACTGTTGCCAGTTTGGCAAACTGCTTGTATGATTGATAACACCTGCTTTAGCTCAGCTTCTCTGCCTATGACCCTCTTAGGGATATAAAGGGCATTTTTGGCATCCCACTGTCCAAGGGGAAAGTATTCAATATGATACTGATTATTCTGGTGCTTAAGCCGCCCTAAGCACTCCTCTAAATCCCTTTTTAGGCCAATGGCCGAACCATAGCGAGCCTCTATTTTCTTTTGTAAAAGTTTATCTATTATTTCTGAAACTACCAAAGGCAGGCTCTTATTACGAAGATGTGCCCCCTCTGGTTCCGTAGCCAGATGCTTATATAAAATATCAACATAATCCTTACCCGCAAAGGGCAGTGTTCCCGTAACCATGTGATAAAATATGATGCCAACTGAGTACAAGTCCGTCCTTGAGTCAATCTCTTGGTTTGTTCTACCGGTCTGCTCAGGGGAAATATAGGCAGCGTTGTACCAGTTCCCCTGCCAGTCCTTAAACTGTGCGCCGTTGTTTTCCAGCCCCTTTGCATCAAAAAATCCTGTCAGCTTAACATGGTTTTGCTCTAAGTTAATGAATATCTGCTCTGAGCGTAGATACCCGTGATAATGCCCTAATCGATGCATTGCAGCAATTATATCCGTTAACCTGATAGCCATGCGCAGGAAGGACCCGAGAGATAAGGGGCCCTGCTCTAATACTTCCTGCAGCAGTGACCCGTTAATGTCTTCCATAATAAGTAACGGCTCTAGCTGATGCCAAATCACTTCATGACATTTCAGCACACCTTCAATGGCAGGCTTTTGGGCCAACTCAAGTTCTAGGCGCAGCAGCGTGTATTTTTCGCTATTTGACATGGTGCTGTTTAACCGCTTCACCAGTACGGCTGCCCCGTCATCTTCCCTGGTAGCACGGTAATAAGTTGCATTCATGCCTTCATAGTATAGGTTTGTTTTTTTATATCCGGGTATTTGCATAAGGACGCACCTCGTATTTACACCTGTATTAGTTGGTCTGTTGGTCAGGGGTCAGGGGTCAAGAAGTTCAAAAGCCTTCCCTGACCAACTGTCCAACTGTCCAATAATATTTTCTGCCTGGAGCATGATATTTCCTTCATTATAACAGCTGCGGGAAAAAAAAGCTGCATCCTAAGGTTGTCGAATGCAGCCCTTTTTGCTGGTGTAATTATCTGGCGCTTTTTACTCTCGCAATTTTTCTACAGGATCAAATACATATCGGATAGCTTCACCCTGAAAACGCCCTTCATTACATGTTACGGTTTGTTCTCCTGTGCCATATCCGTCTTGATACCATCTAACTGGCCCTCTGCCAACTTTCCAACTATCATAATTTTTTGCTTTTATTTTTGTGTGCTTCGCATCCAGCAACAAATGGAAAGATATCACAGGCTATATCTCTAACAGGATCTAAAAAATCATCAGAGACGCCCCCTGTCACTGCATCTAGTGCCTCATCATCTAGTTGTGCTTGAGAAGTTCTGGCATTGT
>CAZXKH010000196.1:0-4565 GCA_964641385.1 uncultured Clostridia bacterium
AGCCTGACTACTGGAGAGGAAGTTCATTCACCATCAAGGAGGGGTGCTTTAACTATTTAGGAGGATGAATAAAGAGGTATCAAATGAATTAAAGGAGGCACTAAATGTATTCAGTAGAAGCAGTTAAAGGTGCAATGAGGGTGCTAGAGCCCAATGTTAGTAGTGGGGATCGAGTATCAATAATTGGCAGTACAGATGTTGATATGAAGTACTATCAGGCCTACCTGGCTGCAGCAGAGATTCTGGATGTTAAGGCCACCCTGGGTTTAATGACTCCCAGGAAGGCACCGGGGCGTCCTGCTCCTGAAGAACTGGAGGCCAAAGCTACATCAGCCGATCTGGCAATACTGACAGCCTCCCATTCTCTTGCTCATTCCGAGACAGCAATGAAGGTACTTAGGGCTCAAAGGAAATGTATTACCTTTCCAGTGCCTGCAGGCCCCAGGAGGGCCGTAGAAATATTAATTGCCCAGGGAGTTTACAGCCTGGATAAGATTATGGAAGTTAGAGAGATCAATGAGAGAGTGGCCAGGTTGCTGGATGAGGGCAGCACAGTCTCAGTAACCTCAGGACTTGGAACCCGACTGGAGGTAAGTATAGAGGGCCGCCTCAGCCATTTATGGGATGGCAAGGTGGAAGAGGGCAAACACTACTGGTCTTACTCCTCCTGGCCGCCAGGAGATGCACATGTATCCACTATCGAAGATAGTGCCCATGGAGTGGTGGCAATCGATGGATATATTAGTGGACTGGGCATGCCATCAGAGCCCATCACTCTAACCTTTAAAGATGGGGTTATGGTTGATATTCAGGGTGGGCCAGATGTATATAAAGTAAAGAAAATAATAGATAGCTCGAAGGGGGATGCAGAAATATTCTGTGAGGTAGGTTTTGGTACCAGCCCCTATCAGGAGATAGTCAATAGCAATGGGGATAAGTATACTCTTGGCACCTTCCATCTAGCACTGGGGAACAATGCCTCTCCCTGTTTTGGGGGCCTGGAACCAGATGGTAAGGCAAAGAGCAATCTGCATATGGATTTGCTGCTTATCGATCAGGTAAAGGTCCTGATTGATAAGCAGGTAGTAGTGGAGAAGGGGAAGCTTAATTGTTGAACTGCTCTCCATTCACTTCAGTTAAGACCGGGGTTCATTAAATATTTTGATGGCGGAAATGGTAAGGAGGATATTATTCCTTACCCTTTTCGCTGTCAGCCATCGGGTACTGGTTTAACAGCTCTTTAACAGGGGAGGTTTGATTGATGAAAATTACTGGAGCCAAGATTATTCCCTTAAAGATGCCCATCAGACATGAAGGTCATTTGGGAATAGGCAGGATAGAGGATATTAGGAATGTTATCTTATATCTTTATTCAGATCAGGGTCTTAGAGGTGTGGGAGAGGCATCTCCCTGGCCGGTATTTGGAGCAGATCAGAAATCAATTGTCAATCATCTGCAGGATATACTGCTGCCGGCTTTAATGGGTAAGGATCCTCAAGATATCAATAGCAATATGGCTCTCATGGAGCAGATACTTTATGGTGCTTCCTTTGCCAGAGCTGCTATTGATATGGCCCTACATGATCTGGTGGCCAGGTCTCTCCAGATACCCCTCTACAGACTTCTGGGAGGTATGGTTAGGGATCGTATGCCACTGGGAGTGTCTATCTTTGCTCAAAACATTCACCAGGAATTGAAGGAGATGGAGTCTTTAATAGACAGAGGGATTAGGGTCTTTAAAGTAAAAACAGGAGTCCTGTCGCCAGCAGAAGACAGAGAGAGAATAGGGCAGATGAAGAAATACTTTGGAGCTGAAATAGATCTGCGCCTTGATTACAACCAGGCCCTGGAGCCAGAAAGGGCATTAAAGCTGGTCAAAGAGATGGAAAAAAGCTTTAACCCCACCTTTATTGAACAGCCAGTACCCAGAGAGGCAGTACACCACCTGGCGATGATTGCCCGGGAAATAGATACCCCTCTAATGGCTGATGAGAGTCTCTTTAGTATTTATGACGCCCTTTCCCTGGTCCGGCATAGAGCAGCAGATATATTTAGTATTAAACTGATGAAGACCGGTGGTCTTCTTGGTGCTAAAAAGATTTCCTCCATTGGTGAAGCTGCCGGCATACCTTGTTATGCGGGCGCCATGTGGGAAAGCTCTGCTGGAATTGCAGCCAGTCTTCATTTTAGCTGTTCAACAGTTAATGTGAAATATGGAAGTGATTATTATATTCCCTATTTCTTAATGAAGGAGGATCTGGTGAGGGATCCCTTAGAGCTGGAGGATGGTTTTATCTTGCTTCCAAAGGATGCTCCAGGCCTGGGAGTTGAAATCGATCCTTTAATGATCAATAAGTACAGTGAAGGGGAGATAGTCATTTAGTATAAGGGCCCGGAGAGGGAAGCAATCTGTATTTAGCACTGAGCAGGAGTTTGTGCACAGTAAAGCTATCCCCTTATTACAGCTAACTGCTGACAGGATGGTTAAGGCCATTATCAAGAAGACTGTCTATACTTATTACAGGGAGGGATTATAGCATGGAGAGAATTGGCTTGCCCTTTGGATCCGGTACTGCTGAACTGATAGTTCCTGAAGGTAACAGCTTAAGTTTTATTGCCCCCGGTGAAGAAGCACCTGTTGCTGATATCAGAAGTGAGATTAGGCGTTCGCTGAGCGCTCCCTATGGCACAGAACCACTTTCCAGACTGGCCCGGGGAGTAAAAAGGGTTGTCCTGTTATGTGATGACTGGACTCGCCCCACACCTGCCAGTGATATTCTTGCTCCCCTGATTTTTGAGCTGCAAAAATCAGGTGTAGGGCTGGAAGGGATTACTCTGTTGGTGGCCAGGGGAGAACGACCCCTGGTGGAGGGGAGTAATCAGCTGCTGGAGGATAAGTTTGGTTGCTGGTATCATCGGCTTAAATTTATTGTCCATGACTGTGATGATCATTCAAAAATGAAGTTTATCGGCATCTCGGACCTGGGCACACCTGTCTGGGTTAATAGGGAGGTAACAGATGCTCAGCTGGTGATTGGAATTGGGAATGTTGTGCCTCACATTGCGGCTGGATTTGCAGGTGGAGCCAAGATATTAATGCCCGGTGTCTGTGCAAGAGAGACTATTGAGAGCAACCACCGGATTTATTTTTCTCCCCAGGCAGATCTGGGTAAACTGAGCAATAATCCCTTCCGAAAAGACATTAATCAGATTGCCGGGATGATAGGTCTTGATATGATCATCAATACTGTTCTTAATGCAGATGGTTCACTGGTCAAATCCTTTACCGGTGACTATCAACTGGCCTTTCAAAAAGCAGTTAAGTTGGCCAGAAAGATATACTCCTTTCCAGTACAGGAGCAGTTTGATATCTCAGTTGTGGTCCCTGGATTCGGATATGATATCGATTTGGCTGATGGAACCAAGGCCCTTTTCCCCGCTGATAGAATTACTCGACCGGGAGGAGTAATAGTACTGCTCATTGACTGTCGGGAAGGAATTGGGTGGCCCGGTTTTATGGGGTTAATGAAGAAGAAAAGGAGTGAAGTTGTCAGGGCCTTTATCAGAAGAGAGATTACAGATACTGTAGCTCCACATGTTTTTGAGTTTAAGCGCATGCAGCAGGAGAAGGAGATTATTGTTGTTACAGAAGGGGTCTCTCCTCAAGAGCTGGCTGAGATGGGTTTTTCACACACAAGCTCCCTGGAGGAGGCCATGAGTAGAGTCTTTGCCAGCAGGAAGGGTGGCTCTAAAGTTGGAGTCCTAAGTCATGGTGTAGTAATGCTTCCAGAAATGGTAGGAGGTTAAGATGAATAATTAAGAGCGTCAAAAGAACCCTTTTAGGGGGCATGGGGGGCCATGCAAGGACAGTTATACGCTGGCGGGTTACAGCTTCAAAGCTCTGCCAACACCTGATTGAATAGTTGTTTTGTCCTTGCAGCCCTGACAATGTACCGGGCAGTTTTCCTGGTTTTAGCCTTCATCGCTATCTAGCTGAGAAGGGCCTGCTTCCTAATTTCTCAGCTGGTTAATCTGGTTTTGGGACTTAACTGCTCAGGATGGAATTTTATGTGGTATGGTTTTCTGGAGAGGGGCAGAAGACTGGAGACAACAGGTCTATCCGGTATGTTACTGGTAGAGATTAAGGAAAACTGTTATTGAGAGTATAGAGAAAGAGCTTTATGCTCTACCAGATAAATAGCCTTCAAACCATGGTATCATTATCCTTTGACCCTGGGAATACATAATTATCAACATTACAGAAGTGCTTTATTGGCTCCAGGACAGCATATTTTATTTCAAACTATTCCAGCTGCAGAGAGCACTGTATGCTGAAGTTTTTTTACTGGGGGATTGTAATGAACAACAAAGGCAATTTTAACTGGTGCATTTTATTGACAGTCTTTTCAGCAAACCTTCTTACTGGTCTCTACCGGGATGGATCTTCGATACTTTTCCCCTTTTTGCAGGCCGAGTTTAATCTGACTATGGCTCAGCTGGGACTGTATTCCTCTTCATTGTATATAACTGCCAGCAGTGCTGCTGTTGTTTCTGGCAGTATAGCT
>CAZXKH010000197.1:0-3095 GCA_964641385.1 uncultured Clostridia bacterium
CCTCAGTCAAAATATCATCTATTAGAAACTTAAAATAAAAGGCCCCGACCAGACCCAGCAGGGTATAGAGAATGGAGGCCAGAAAGATCTCCACCAGCAGTCGTCGGTGAGGAAGAATGAGCGAGAGAAAGCGTGAAAAAAGCCCTGAGGTCTCATCCCTGGCTTCAAAGCTCTCAACCGGTACCATCAGGATTAAGACTCCCGTCCACTGCTGACAGAACTCCTCTCTGGTCATAGTGATCAGGCCCTCAGCCGGATCGGCCACCACCACTCTCTCCTTCCCTATTTCATGCAGCACAACATAGTGAAGCAGCCTGTTTCTTATTACATGAGCCACTGCAGGCAGGGGCAGTTCTGAGGTTAAATGCTTTGCTTCAGCCCTTACTCCCCGGGCCGATAAACCCAGTTTTTCAGCGGCTCTAACCATCCCCAGAGCATTTGTGCCCTGACGGTCAGTTCCCGCCACCTCTCTAATTCTGGAGACAGGAATTTTAAGCCCATGTCGTCGGGCAACTGTGGCCAGGCAGGCAGCACCACAGTCTGACTGGTCCTGCTGTCTTATACAGCTGTAATTTTTCCACCATCCCTTTAATCTGCCAATCATTGTATACCCGCCAGGGAACCCTCTCCCTCTGCTTCCTGCAAAGGCTTACTGTAACCTTTAATTAATTGTAAGAGCACCCTGGTGCGGCCTCCTCCTCAATAAAAAATATTGTACTCTTAAGGCTTCCAGTTGATTTCTCTCTATCCTTGTACTGTTATGCCACTCTTCTCTTACTAATCCCGAAGCTGATTAACTCTCAGCCATCATCAGCCCTGGGCTTTATCGGCTACTTAATCAATTGACACTCCCACGACTAAAGTTACGGGATTCTTAACTGCTCATATGGCAATCTTTTCTGCTGAAATATCATTAGAACACCCCATTCAGCAGTTGCAATCTGCAATTACACACAGACAGGAGTGCGAATTAAGGAAGCCAGTGTAATTGGCGCCTTACATCCTCACCCTAAAGGATGAGGTTTTACGGCGAAATTGCCATAATCATATAGACATTACTAACCAGAAGCAGTAGACTGGCCAGGGTATAAAGAATAAAGACAGGTCTTTTGTACTGCTTCCACTTGATCATCAGGGAATAAAAAATGATAATCAGAGAGATAACAGAGAGACTCTTTATTAATGAGTATTCATAACCCATAAAGTTTAAGAGATACTCCAGAATAACAACAAGAATAAATAAAAAATGGAGATACTTGTGATTGTCTCTTAGCAGACTCATTTTAACACACTCCCTCTTAAATTATCCCCCCCCTGGCAGGCAGGGGGGGGTCTGTCTTCGGTCTTGCCCTTTATTGCTAGTTATCCTCAGCCTCGGCAGCAGCATCACGGTAACCGCGATAGAAGCTATAACCTGCATCGGCAATGGTAATGGTAGTGGCAACAATTCCGGCTACGGCAAGCAGACTTCCACCATTAATCCTCTCCAGCTCGCTATCCTTTAAAGGCTCCAGTTTATCCATTTTAACCTCCTGTTAGTTAAAATTATTTTTGTCTAAGGTCAGCATACCATTTAAAGAGCATTAAATCCATTCTCAGGTCCAGCTGAGGGATCCCTCAGGTCCATAAAAGCATGAAAGGCTCTTCCTAAATCATAAAAGAGGCCTCCTCTACCTCCTTCAATCAGCTGTAGTTCTTCAGTATCCAGCTGCTCTAGCCCCAATTCAGCAATACATTCCATTTGTCATTCACCTCCTCATAATTTACTTCCCGAGAAGATTAAATATAATTTACCATCAATTACCATCAAGATCAACTGGCTTTATGGGCTATTGTTTCTCTATTACCATTTATTAGCTATCCGAAGGGGTAGCCTGAGCCGGAAAAAGAAAAAACTACCCCAAAGGGGTAGCTGATAATGATGGTTGATTGAATATTTTTAGCTATCAGGAATAGAGATTAAATTATAATTAAAGGCCTTAACTACAGCCTCAATGGTTGAACCAACCCTGAATTTTTTAAAGATCTGACGTTTATAGTACTTAATTGTGCTGGGACTGAGCCCCATCTCAGAGGCTGTAGCCTCCACTGTAAGTCCTCGCGCCAGATAAGATAAAACCTTTCGCTGTCTTTCATTTAATCCCTCTACCTGCTGACACCCTTTAGTCTTCAGCTCTTTTTTCAGCTCCGAGGCCAGCTGGTACTCCAGCAACTTGGCAACTGCAACCATTTCCATCTGCAGGGGCCTTGCAGTCACTGAAATCCCAAGGTAACCCTGTATCCCCTCCTTGATTATAAGAGGCATTGAAAAAAAATACCAGTCTCCCAACAAATGGGAAAAATGCTGCTCTGGCAGCAGATAAACTGGCTCACCATACTCCATGGATAAAGAGAATGCATTGGTTCCACAGCTCTCCTCGGCAAAGGAGACACCTATTTCAAAGACAGAGCCCGGCTCCAGCTGATCTTTTTTGTCCTCTCCAATGGCCTGACAGTCAAGGAGAATACCTGCATGATCAAGAAGAAGGATGTAGTAGTCATCAGCAATAAAATCCTTGATATGGGTTAGATAGAATTTAAAGGTGCTGATCATGGTCTTATTCTTTGCCAGCAACCTGTCCAGCTCCTCACCCTTGATTACTATATATGGTTTTTCCATCTCCCTATCTAAACCCTTCTTTGTACATCTCCCCCAGGAAAAAAGAAGATCCTTCTGCGACTGGTTATACTTCATACTCTACTCCTCCCAGTTAGAAAATATTATGTATTATTTGTTCTCTATTTCACATTTTTTTCCTTTATTCTTTATCTGTCAATATAATTAAAAAACCGATTAAACTATATAAAAAACTACAGACTTATAAAAAAATGAGTCTATTTCTATCTTCTTCGACACCAGAATAATTGTAATTAAGATAAAAAAAAAGCCCCGAAAAGGAGGCTATTAGGGTAAAAGAGAAGTTTTATCCAATTTGACACTCCCCGTCCGTTCGCTACGCTCACGAACGAGGATTCTTAAAGGCTCATATGGCCTTCTTATCTACCAGTAAGCAAGGTATCCCTGGAAAGTAATCTCCTAGATACCTTCAAGCAGA
>CAZXKH010000197.1:3195-4485 GCA_964641385.1 uncultured Clostridia bacterium
GTTAGCAACCAACTTCCTGTATACTTTCAAAGCTTCTTGGAAGTTACACTCGCTCTATGTGAGCGTAATTCTTCCAACCCTGAATATTTTACCACACAGAGGATTGGCTGCACGAACTCCATATATTCACTTGTAAGTTAATTATATCATATAGAAAATATAGAAAGAGAGATTTCAAGAGTAAGCTATGGATCAAAACCATCACCTTATATCCCCGCCCATGAAATGGGCGAGGTTTTACGGTGATATAATTATAATAAGTTTATTTACTACTCAACATAGATCTCAACAACATTTCCCTCATCGTCATTGATATCAACTATTTTTTGCCTCTGCATATCCAGAGAGAGCTGGTCAATAATCTCCTCCAGCTCAATCTCGTGTTTACCCTCCCGCAGTTCTCTCTTTACCTTGTCTGGGACAACTTTTAAGGCCATGCGGGCTAAGGAAAGCGGGATATTGACATTAACCTTCTCCTGTTCTTCGCTCTCTATCCTGATTCTGAGAAAGCCTCCCTTTTTTTCATCAACAGATCTTTCTCCAGTCACTTCATAGCTGACAGATGATAAAAGATCCTCTGCTTCATCAAGACTAATCTTACCCTCCTGCAGCATTCTCAGTACTCTTTTACGTTCTTCACTCATTTTTTTTGCAGGGAATGTCAGTAAACTCCCTGCCCGATTCCCCCCTTTATTTATTATCCTACTTGAGGTGAAATTGGGAAGGATAACCCTGTCAGCAAATAAACATCAAGTGTATTTTAAAATCTAGTATGACAGGAATCCTTCTCAAATCCCATCCGGTCCTGGCTAAGATTTTTTTGTCTTATTTGAAGATAGCTCCTTCAGCAGCCTGGAGGCCTCATCAGCTTCAATCTCTCCCTGCTCTAAGGCATCAAGAATCTCTACCTGTCCCTCTCTAATCTCTTCCTGATCCTTATCAATCTGATAACCCAAAGCTGCAATAACTTCATCCAGACGATTTCTAACTGTTGGATAGGAGATACCCAGTGCCCTTTCAACCTCTTTAATGTTTCCTCTTGATTGAAGAAAAACCTCGATAAATTTCAGCTGTTGCTCGGTCAACTGACAGAACTTACAGAGAGAGAAAAGACCCTCCAGAGAGGTGCCACAATCAGGACAGCATAAAACCTTAATTTCCATTTTACCACTGCAGACCGGACAGTTCCCGGGTGCTTTATGCACTACAGATCACCCCTATCATGGCTGTACTTTTACCTGCAGGTATATTATAATCTATTTTAATGTTTATGTCAATATATTTAATAAT
>CAZXKH010000198.1:0-4476 GCA_964641385.1 uncultured Clostridia bacterium
ATTATTAGAATATAAAGCTAAATGGTATGGTAGAGAATTAATTAAAATTGATACTTTCTTCCCTTCAAGTCAACTTTGTAGCGAATGTGGATATCAGAATAAAAAAGTCAAAGATTTAAGTGTTCGTGAATGGGAATGTCCAAAGTGTCATTCAATTCACGATAGGGATATAAATGCTAGTAAGAATATTTTACAACAAGGTTTACAACTACAATTAGCTAGTAGATAGACTACATACTGTCGGGCGGACAGAAATTTAAGCCTTTGGAGAACTTGTAAGACCAGTTTACACTTAATCCTTGAGATTAACTGTAAAAAGGCTAGGTTCTATGAATAAGGAATCTGCGTGGGCTTGCCCCGCAGAGCGTCAAAATAAGCTTTATCACAGGCATTAAGCCCTTACTTGACAAATAAAAAATAGGCAGTTATAATTAGTGTTGATATCTTCCAAAGAGATGGGGGATCAGTGATGAAGATATCCTTTGCCGGTATTGAGGATGAGCCTGGAAGGGTCATGACTGTCAGTCAGGACTATGTTCTGGACGATTTTTCCATGGGTGAGAGGAACTTTGTCTTTGCTGAGCCCTTACATGCCAGCCTGACTCTTTTGCAGCAGGAGGACAACATCCTGGTCTCAGGAGAAATCAGGGTCTTACTGGGCATGAAGTGCAGCCGCTGTCTGGAAGGGATCACTCATCAAATGGATATCTCCTTTGACCATTACTACAGCAAAGAGGGCAGTGAGGTTGAGGGAGAGGAGATCGATATTAGTGCTGAGGTTATGGAGGACATTATGTTGCTTATTCCGCTGCAGCCACTCTGTTCAGAGGACTGTAGTGGACTCTGTCAGAAGTGTGGACAGAATCTTAACCAGGAGGAATGTGGCTGTGATCGGGAGGTAATTGACCCCCGACTGGTTAAACTGAAGGAGTATTTCAAGGATTGATTTTAGCTGATAAAGACAGGGAGGTGTATGGTGATGGCTGTTCCCAAGCGAAGAACATCAAAGACAAGAAAAAGAAAGCGCAGGACTCACTGGAAGTACAGGGCCCTTAACCTGGCCAGCTGTCCACAATGCCATGAGCCCAAGCTGCCGCATCATGTCTGTGGAGAGTGTGGTTTTTACCGGAATCGAAAGGTAATTGAGGAGCAGGAATAATAGAGCCTACCCTTGTTACAGCTCATTATTGTTAAGGACAGCAGTGCCTTGATTAGGAGCAGGTCTTAATAGGAGATAATAACAGGTGGTATTGATGAGAGTAAAGATGGGTAAGGATGAACGCCAGCGACGACTGCAGCGGACAATTCGCGAAGATCCCTTCCTGACAGATAGGGAACTGGCCGGTGAGTTTCAGGTCAGTATCCAGACCATACGCCTTGACCGTATGGAGCTGGGTATTCCTGAGGTCAGGGAACGGATTAAGGATCTGGCTCAAAATGCCTATTCCAAGGTAAAGTCAATCTCTGGCCCTGATATTACCGGACAGTTAATTGAAGTTGAGTTAAACAATCGTGGACAGTCCCTGCTGGAGACCACAGAGGAGATGTCTCCTCAGAAGAGTGAGATTATCAGGGGGCATTATATCTTTGCCCAGGCCAACTCCCTGGCAGTGGCTATCATTGATGCCGATATAGTGCTCACCGGTTCTGCCAAGATCAGGTTTAGAAGGCCGGTCTTTGTTGGAGAGCGTTTGATTGCAGAGGCCAGAGTCAACAACCGAAGAGATAATAAGTTCTTTGTGAAAATAGTCATCAGGCGTGATGAGATTGTCTTTGAGGGGGATTTTATTGTTGTGGCTCCAGTCAGGGGAGAAGGGGGAGAGCTCTTTTGAGGATTGCAGTAGATGCCATGGGTGGCGATTATGCTCCTGAGGAGATAGTCAGAGGAGCCTTGTTGGCCAGGCAGGAGTATGACCTTAACCCCGTACTTGTTGGTAATGAAGAAAAGATTAGGGCTGTAATGAATGAGATATCCTCTCTTAAGCTGGATGTTGTGCATGCTTCGGAGGTAGTAACCATGGAGGATGCTCCGGCCCGTGCTCTGAGAAGAAAGAAGCAGGCTTCGGTCCTGGTGGCAGCCAGGATGCTTAAGCAGGGAGAGGCTCAGGCCCTTGTTTCCGCTGGCAGTACAGGGGCTACCATGGTGGCCAGTCTTCTGACCTTTGGTAGAATAAAGGGTATTGAACGCCCATCAATTGCCACTCTGATTCCCAACCGACATGGGGGTTTGACCCTTCTTTTGGATGTGGGGGCCAGTGTTGATCCTGAAGCAAAGAATATTTTGCACTCTGCTCTCATGGGGGAAGTCTATGCGCGGGAGGTTTTCTCTCTTAAGAACCCAAAACTGGGGCTTCTAAATGTGGGGGAAGAGGAGGGGAAGGGTAACAGGCTGGTTGTTTCTGCCCGTAATCTTATAGAAAAGCACTGTCCATCCTTCTGTGGAAATGCTGAAGGGTCCGATATATTTAATGGTGATTTTGATGTTATTGTCTGTGATGGCTTTGTTGGTAATGTAGCTCTTAAGACCATTGAGAGCACTGCTTCCTTGATTATTGAAATGTTGAAAAGGGAGATTAAAAGCAGTCTGAGTGCCAGGCTGGCTTCACTGCTTATGCGGCCTCAGCTGGAGAGTCTGCGGGATAAGATGGATTATGCTTCCTATGGTGGTGCTCCTCTACTGGGTGTTGCAGGTAATGTTATTATCAGCCATGGCTGTTCTCGAGCTAAGGCCATTAAGAACGCAATTTTTATGGCTGCTGAAATGGGAGAAAAAAGGGTCATTAATAATATAGCTGAACAATTAAAAACAATTGAAGAAGGGATTGTTGGTGAGAATGACGGATAAGATAAGAACACGGATTGCCGGTACCGGTTCCTATCTGCCGGAAAGGGTGCTGACCAATCAGGATCTGGAAGAGATGGTGGATACCAGTGATCAATGGATTAGAGAGCGAACCGGCATTATTGAACGCAGGATAGCAGGTAAGGATGAGCCAACCTCAGTCATGGCCTACCATGCAGCTCGGGAGGCCATGGATAATGCAGGGATTACCGGTTCTGATCTGGATTTAATTATCGTGGCTACCGTTACTCCAGATATGATCTTTCCGGCCACTGCCTGTCTTCTTCAGGATCGCCTGGGGGCTAAGAATGCTGCTGCCTTTGACCTGGAGGCAGGCTGTACAGGTTTTATTTATGGCCTGGCTGTGGCCAACCAGTTTATTACCGGAGGTAGCTCTGAGAATGTGCTGGTTATTGGAGCTGAAAGCCTTTCTAAGATTACCAATTATGAGGATCGAAGCACCTGTGTGCTCTTTGGTGATGCAGCCGGGGCCGCAGTACTTAAACCTACCAGTAATGAGGCTGGTATTCTGGCCACAGAGCTGGGATCTGATGGTTCGGGGGGAGATCTGCTCAGGATGAGAGGCGGGGGTTCTTTACATCCCACCTCGAAGGATACAGTCTTAGAGAAGATGCATTTCATTGAAATGGAAGGCAACCAGGTCTTTAAGTTTGCTGTTCGTGCTATGGGCAAGACTTCTGAGAAATTGCTAAAGAGGGCAGGTTTGAAGAAGGAGGAGCTTGATTTTCTGGTTCCACATCAGGCCAATAACAGGATTATTGAGGCCTCTGCCCGCAGGCTTAAGCTGCAGGAGGGCCAGATTCTGGTCAACCTCCATCGCTATGGCAATACCTCCAGTGCCTCCATTCCCCTTGCTCTGCATGAGGCCCTTGAACAGGGAAAAATTAAAGAGGGAGACCATGTTATTCTGGTTGGTTTTGGTGCTGGTTTGACCTGGGGGGGTTGTTTACTTAAATGGAGCTGAGGAGTGAGAAGTATGATTAAGACTACCCTCTGTGAGATGCTGGAGATAGAGTATCCAATCCTGCAGGGAGGAATGGCCTGGGTGGCCACAGGTGAGCTGGCAGCCGCTGTTTCCCGGGCCGGTGGCCTGGGTATTATTGGAGCGGGAAGTGCACCACCTGAGGTAGTAAGTAGAGAGATAGAGAAGGTTAAAGAAGAGACCGATCAACCCTTTGGTGTCAATATTATGCTCAGATCGCCCTTTGTGGAGGATGTGCTGGAAGTTGTTTGTCAGCTGGGGGTCTCAGTGGTGACCACAGGTGCCGGCAATCCTTCCAAATATATACCAGATCTACGGGAGAGAGGGATTAAGGTCATGCCACTGGTCTCTTCAGTGATCATGGCTAAAAGGTTATCCCGTCAGGATGTTGTGGGTTTTATTGCTGAGGGAACAGAAGCCGGCGGACATGTGGGTGAACTGACCACCATGTCTCTCATACCCCAGCTCTGTGATCATGTGGAGCTGCCGGTGGTTGCAGCCGGCGGGATCGGTGATGGCAGAGGAATGGCGGCGGCTTTAATTTTGGGAGCAGAGGCAGTGCAGCTTGGTACCAGGTTTATCTGTGCCGAGGAATCCATAGCTCATCAGAAGTATAAGGAGGCTATCATAG
>CAZXKH010000199.1:0-4473 GCA_964641385.1 uncultured Clostridia bacterium
TGTCTTTTTTTTTGTACATTAATAATTGACAGCAAAGCACTGCAGCCATCATAAAGATATGTATTAAATGATTTCAATATTATCTCAGAGGATTATAATCCAGATTAATAGAAAATTTTATGGAGAGATAAATATAATCATCGAAAAGCCCTTAACAAGCAACAGTATTAGCCGTAACAGATAATAGTAATATAGAATCAAAAGGATGAGGATCATAAAGAGCATAAACCTTTGCCAGCCTGTTATCGGCCTGGCTGCAACAAAAAGGTTATAGATGAAAATAATGATAAATAAAGCCAGACTGAGAATAAAAATACTGAAGAGAAGGAAGAACCTATCCATGAAGGACACCAGCCTTTAAGCTTCTCTTCAGTACTCTATGTCTTTAGATTATAATTGTGACTATTTTAGGTTAACCCCTGCCATTCCTCCCAGACCACCACTGATAAAACCCGTCATCAGGCGCAGGATGATCATGGAGGAGAGCTGCAGGGGCAGGAGAATGCGCCCCAGAAAGAGGAGAAGAACCATATAAGCTATACCCATCATGCCGCCATTAAGCCAGCCCTGTCTTCTGATCCTCTTGCCACAAAAAAAACCACCAACAAAGATGGCCAGATAATTAAAGAGCATCAGTAGACCTCCAACCAGATCCTGGTTCAGATCTACAACCATAAGCAGTAGAGCCAGAAGAGTAGCCAGAAGAAGAGTGATTAGCGAAGCCAAAAGGACACCGGCAATAATAACCCCTGCTGAAGGGATCTCCAGCTCGCTGTTGCCCAGCATAATAATCATGGTATTAACCTCCCCGGTCGTTCCTCTGACTAAATCCTTATGTGATTATCTTTTTATTATGACCCGGGAAGGCCAACCTTTTTCTCCTTCATCCTCTCCATCAGCCGATAATCGGTCAGATCAATCTGGAGAGGGGTAATGGTAATATAACCCTTTTTGACCAGAGAGATATCAGTGTCTTCCTTTCTTCCCCGATCGACGAGATTCCCGGCCAGCCAGTAGTAGGTTCGATCACGTGGATCCCGGCGCTGGTGGAAGATATCACTGTAATCCGTTCTACCCATCCGGGTATAGGAGACACCCTTAATCTCTTCAGGGGGAATAGCAGGAATATTTACATTAAGCAGCCAGAGTTCTTGCAACAGCTTCTCTTCCCAGAGCTGCTGGCAGAACTGGAGAGTAAATTCAGAGGCATAGGAATAGTCATCTGTATTAAAGGAGTTAAGAGAGACTGCCAGAGAAGGGACGCCCATGATCATGCCCTCCATGGCAGCTGCTACTGTTCCTGAATAAAAGATATCATTGCCCAGGTTGGCACCATTATTAATTCCAGAGACCACCAGATCAGGCTTAAAAGCAAGCAGCTGATCTATCCCCAGTTTCACACAGTCAGCCGGTGTACCTTCCACCGCCCATTCGTTGCAGCTTTCATTCTTCCCTCTTCTCTCTACCCGCAGGGGATCACGAACTGTAATTGAATGGCCGGAGGCACTCATCTCATCTCTGGGTGCAATTAAATAAACATCGTGTTTTTCATTTAATCTCTTCTTTGCAGCTTGGATACCTGGTGCATCAATACCATCATCATTTGTTAAGAGGATTTTCATGCCCCACGCTCCTTCAGTTATTGATCCCTGATTGACTGCACTCCTTGCATTGAGAACAATCCATCTTCAACTCGGGAAGTGGTGCTTCGCCTTTGATTGAAGCAACAATTTTTTTGGCCCTCAGAATATCTTTCTCTTCTCCCTCCAGCACCAGAGTTACTGCCCCCTGGCTCTCTCCCACTCCACCGGAGGAAAAATGACAGGCACTAACTCCAGCAAGAATGCGAAAGGCCTCCAGTTCAGTAATTACCTGACCGTTGGAAATCTGTATCAGGCCCACCCTTTTTCCGTAGGCATGCTCAAACTTATCTATGCCTCCCAGACTGGCCGCAATCCTGACAGAGGGAATCAGCTTCTCCAGTCCAACAGGAAGGACTAAAGGGATCCCCCGGGCAGCAATTCTTCCCAGGGCATGCCCAATGGTTCCTCCCTGGGGGTTGGCCAGCATAATTCCTACATTTCCCTGGGGGTCAACGGCATTCCCGCCCTTGATGATCACATCCTCAGCTGAAAAATCATCCAGCAATCCGGGAAAGGAGGCCTCAACCTCTTTGCCGTGTCGGTAATACCTGGGACTCATTCTCTCCTCATCAGGTGTTACACAGTGAACACCATGGCAGACAATTCCTGCTGCAAATTTTGACTTGTCCATCTCTGTCTCAGTGAGCTCCTCCAGCACAAAGGCATTTGTTGTTCCATTGGTGATATAGACCCTTCCCTTTGACCAGGCTTTTTGAACCATATCCATCCCGGCCACAGCCCTTCCAATTAAACGCTTTGATTCAGATGGAGTCAGTGTTATTATCATTTTCATTAAAATTATTCCCTTCTACCAAAATATAATATTATTCAATACAGCCAGTTATCTCTGCTACTTAAAGCGACTTTCAAAAAACGAAGCAGAACTTTATCTGGCAAGAGTTAAAAATGCAAATAGTACTGTCGGTAATAGCTCTCAGCCAGTTCAATCCACTTTTCAAGTGATTGATAGAGGTAGCTCATCTCCAGATCAAGGGTAAAAAATTCAAAGAGGGGATAGAACAACTGCAGCATAAAGATTAAAATAAAAGCTGTCAGCAGTCCGTTTATCAAACCTGCTGGCAGTGCTGTTAAAAGGTGCCTGTAATTTATTTTGGGCAGCATTGATGAAAAGACCAGCTTGATGATCAGATTTATTAAAGCCAGCACTATTAGTGCCACCAGAGAAAAAACAGTCACATAGACTGATAAATAGGAGAAAAGAGCGACAGAGAGACTAAGGTCAGTAATCTCCTCTTGTGCTTCATAATTCCTAAAAACTTTAACCAACAGGGCTCTTTCATCACCCTGCTTTAAAAAGGAGACCAAACGCTCAGCCCAGCTGGAGGTCAGTCTTAACTCTTCTGAAAAGGATCTTAGATTAGAGACTGCCTGCTCCTGGTATTCAACCTCTCCCTCAAGCAGCTCCTGTACAGTAAAGCTTGTGGTTGATGAAACACTGGCAGCATTACCCTGCAAGCTGTAACTTAGGTTTTGCTGCAGCTGATGGTGATCGATAATCAGCTGAGTAAGAGAGGAGACCAGTAACATAATTGCCAGTAGAGATACCAGGTAGCGAAAAAAACGGAGACTAACCTGCACTAACCCCTGTCTGAAACCTGCAAAAAAGGACTGAATAATAGCAATAATTACAATTCCATCTAACAGCACCATTAGTCTTTTTTACCTCCAGAACCGGATTCAATGATTGTTTCTGGTCAGAAGTACTTCCTTCACCTCACCTCTCTGACCCAGAGGTTCATCTGTCGGTTTATCTCCCTCAATGAGCACAATACCACCGGCATTGCCGAATCTAATACGCAATTCATCGATCTCAGAAAAGAGCCTTTCATCTCCCTCTTCTAAGAAGCCCTCAAAAACCTGTTCCCCATCGGCAGTAATACGGGCCCAGGTTTCCTCAATAACACGAAAACCGAATATATCCTCCCTGATCTCCTGTTCCTCAACAGTATCCAGGGGCTCCTCCTGCCTGAGAAGGGCACTCTCATCTACTTCAAGCTGCTGGGGAGAAAACATTGATTCTGCCAGCTGCCGGTCATTTACTTCCAGTTCTGAGATATTATTGCTCTCATCTTCATGCTCGGTATCATTTGCAAGCTCCTGCTCAGGATCCCCTTGATCATCATTCTCAATCCCATTCTCTTCAGTAATCTCAGTCTCGGAGATCTCAGCCAGGCCCAGATCCTCATCGGCGCTGTTTAACCAGAAGATATTATAGACACTAAAGCCAATAATTATGGCCACAATGATAATTACCGTCAGGTGCACAATAAACCTGGAAAAGCCATCCTCTTCCTTTTTTACTCCTAACCTCTCCTGTTCATCTTCCTGCCTGTTATCCTGCTCTTCCAGCCAGGCATTATATTCGGCCAAGATTTCATCACCTGGGAGGTCAAGGGCCCGGCAGTAGCTCTTTAAAAAACCCTTCAGGTATACTTTACCGGGAATAACATCCACTCTTCCCTCTTCAAG
The DNA here is from genome assembly GCA_964641385.1 of uncultured Clostridia bacterium. Lineage (GTDB taxonomy): Bacteria > Bacillota > Halanaerobiia > CAZXKH01 > CAZXKH01 > CAZXKH01. The sequence continues at coordinate 4,134 of CAZXKH010000199.1, forward strand.
GGCCACCAGGTATTTTTTGCGTATTTTTGTTCTTTTTTGTATCTCAGTCAGAGATACATCCTTTTCTTCTCTAATCTTTCTAAGCTTTACTCCCAGCTCTTTCATTTATTCTTCCCCCTAGCTGATATCAAAGCTGGTAAAACCCTTTCTTATACTCTGATAATCAACCCTGTTCTCTTCCTCTTCCATATTCAGCTCAAGCATGAAATCAAAATCAGTCAGCTTCAGTATTCCCTCCCTGATAAATACATCAGGGTGTTCAATGATCATCTGCCCCTTTTTTTCCTCCAGCAGGCTGTTGACAAAGCTTCTATGTTCTGGCATAGAGCGATCGGTAGTT
>CAZXKH010000200.1:0-4472 GCA_964641385.1 uncultured Clostridia bacterium
AGATAGGAGAATTCCAGGCCATAATCCATATATCTGGCCCTTTTCTTCATCATTTCTGAGGAAAGATCCAGATTATCACTTAATAGCTCGCGGATAAAGTGTTCCTCTGCCTGCTCCTCCAGCTGCACTCTTTCTAAGTACAGGGCCTGCTGGAGCATCAGCTCCACACACATCTTAACCATATCAGCATATTTTTCCACCTGATCAGGACAGCCTGTAATCCCCACCAGTCCCACTGCCCGGTTGTTGAAGTGGATGGGCATATGGATCCCGGGCTGTACTCCTGGCATCTCCATTGCCCTCTCTACAGATACCTTAACGGTCTCATCAACCTCTATGGCCTGTTTGGCACGTACATCAAATAAATTGGGCCTACCAACCCTCTCAGAGCTGGCATCAGCAATTATGGTTCCCTCTTCATTTCTGATGCTAATATCCATCCCCAAAATCTTCATGGTTCGATCAACTATGGTCTGAGCCAGGTTTTCGGTGAGACTAATCTGTTTGAAACCACCGTTATCGAAGAGCATACTATAACCTCTCCTCTTCTTCTTGCAAGCATATTAGTGCCAGCTACAATAATAATCTTCTTCATTTATTTCAATTAACCTTCATCATACCTTGTCATTTGTCATGATTGTCCCTTTTTGTCCTATCCTGTGGAAGGGATTGGCTCCCTTTTATCGAATAAATAATCTAATGCTTATAGAATTAATTAATCCTTGGAGGCCTTTTGATGATTGAAAAAAATGTAGCTCAGATTGGTCTTATCTCTGATATCCAATCCAACAAAGAAGCACTGGACCAGGTTCTCAATCAACTCTCTGCCATGAATGTCAATCAGATCTGTTGCCTGGGAGACACCTTAGGCTATGGACCTGACCCCAGGTACTGCCTCCAGACCCTGCGCAGGCTTGAGGCCACCATTATTCTGGGAAACCATGATGCAGCAATCCTTAAAATCCTCCCCATCAACGCCTTTTACTCCCAGGCGAAAAGAGCTCTGGAATGGACCAGAATGTCTCTGACAGAGGAAGAGCTGAGTTTCCTCTCCCAAAAAGAGACCTCACTCCAGCTCAGCTGGGGCAGGCTCTTCCATGGAAGTATAAAGAACCCGCTGCGGGAGTATATCTTTGAGAAAAACACAGCTCGTAAGGTCTTCAACGCCAGCCAAAGACCACAGCAATTATTCTGCCATGGCCATACTCATCAGCCCCGGGCCTTTATTTATGATGGCCAGGATATTATATCACCTGCTGTTAAGGTAAATAAGACTCAGGGGGAAAAAGCTTCAGGCTATACCCTGAAGCTGGACAGGGATCAGGGCTACCTGATTAATCCGGGCAGTGTGGGGCAACCCCGGGATGGTGACCCCAGGGCCTCCTTTGCAGTCCTCAGGCTGGAGGATGGTATCCCCACCCACATCAGCTGGTACCGCATCAGCTACGATCTTGAAAGGACCCGTGATAAGATCATAAAAAAGAGACTGCCGGTGCAGTTTGGTGACAGGCTGAGAGGCGGTCAATGATAGGTTTGTGATCTAATTATCAGCTAGAGAGAGGGAATCAAATGAAGGGGAAGAGCTTCGTAACTGCTATTAACTGCATGGATGGCAGGGTGCAGCTACCGGTTATTAACTGGTTGAAAAGAGAATATAAAGTGGATTATGTGGATATGATTACTGAGCCGGGGCCCAACAGGATCCTGGCCGAGAATAAAGACCAAAATGCAATTGAATCGATCAAGAACAGAGTAAAAATCTCAGTAGAAGAGCATGGTTCCCGGTTAATTGCAGTTGCCGGGCACTTCGCTTGTGCGGGTAACCCTGTGGAAAAAGAGACCCAGCTCTTACAGCTGGCTGAGGCCATGAAAACTATCTCCACCTGGGGTTTTGGGGTGGAAGTAATCACCTTGTGGGTTGATAAAAACTGGGAGGTTCAACAGAGCAGCTAGCTACCAGGAGTACTTACTCCGGCACTAAAAAAATCTAATTCCGATAGCCAAAAATAGTTCTTAGTAAAGACTATTCCTTTACTATTCCCAGCATAACCCTGTAGGGACCCGGTGTTCCCGGAGGGAGAAAGGCTATCCGATCCCCGGGCCTGACCCTTCCTTTCTCTAAGGAGTATACCCTCCCATTGATAAATACTGCTTCAATCACATCCAGTGGTAATTCCAGCCGCTCTGCCAGTTCCCGGACAGTGCACTCCTCTTTAAGCTTGATATAAGCAGGAAAGGGCCATCCCTGATCCTTAAATATTTTGTTCAGCCGACCAAAGGCCCTTACTTCAACTGTCCTGGTAACCGCTGGAGCTTGATCTTTACCCATTTTAAGACTCCCTTTCCCTGATTCTTTTCTTTTCGATGATCATAAAAGAGGGGGTAAAGAATTAAGGTCCTATCCTTTACCCCCTGTTCTTGTTGCTTTTATCCCCCTCCTACCGGAGGAAAGATGCCCACACGATCTCCATCACTGAGCACCTTATCCCTGGAAGCATGTCTACCATTGACCCTGATAATCAATGACATCTCCGGTACTTCATAGTACCTGATAATATCATTGACTGTACTGCCTTTTTCCAGTTCAATGGTCTCCACACTTTTATCCTCCGGTAACAGATCCTTTAAGGTGGCAAACAGCCTTACTTCTACTTTCATCTCCACCACTCCTGCCATTAACTGCTGGGTTACTGCTAGAAGTTATAGACCTCATCCAGCTCATCATCGGTAATATCGAACTTAACATTATGTGGAGGACACTCTTCTTCCACAAAGAAGTCTGGTAGGCGATCAGCTGTCCTGTCAAAGCCTGCCCGCTGATTGAAGTCCCTTTCAGCTTTGAGGATGGAAGCACCAAGGGCAGTAACATCATCAAGACCCAGCTCCAGATCATACTGAGCATTAAGCATTTCCACTACCGCCGGTAAGGCCTCTTCGTTATCCAGGATAGCAAAGGCAGCAAAGACACAGAGGCCGGTACTGTCAACGGCTGCTGTGGCTATCTGTAACTCCCTGGAGAGATCAACCTGGCCTTCCTTGCTCAGGGGATCCACATCTCCGCCGATACCCAGAATATTACTGGTTACAGCATATCCGGCTGTATGGTCGGCACCCATGGTACTGGTGGCATAGGTTACGGCCACACCTTTAACTGCCCGGGGGTCATAGGCCGGAATACCCTGGTTTTTGACTACTGGTACCCTGGAAACACCAAAGGCTGTACCGGTGAAACCGGTTCCGTTACCAATAATCCTGCCCATGGGAGTGCCCTGGCCAATGGCCTCCAGCAGCTTAATGGCTCCCTCTGCATCACCAAACTCAACTACACCTGCTTCCATGGCCACACCAAGGGTGGTAGCCATCTCAATGGTATCCACTCCCACATCATCACAGATACGGTCCATGGTGGCAATGGCATCCAGATCATCGATCTCAGTGTTGGCTCCAAAGCCCCAGATGGTCTCATACTCAAAGCCAGCCGTCTTATAGTTTCCATCGGCATCATTATAGATCTGAGAACATCTCATCACACAACCGGGATGACAGACATGAGATGCCTTACCTCCCCGTTCATTAATCAATTCAACCATGGCTTCACCACTAATTTTTTCTGCCCCTTCAAAACGACCCCGCTGGAAGTTTCGGGTTGGTAAGCCGCCGGATTCATTTAAGATATTAATCAGGATGGCAGTTCCAAAGGCTGGCAGGCCTTCACCACAGACGGGATGGCTGAGCAGTGCCTGGGTAAAGGTACGGGAAGCATCCTTGAATCTTTCTTTGTCAGCAATTGGTACACCGGGAGCACCTTCATTATCCAGCACAATAGCTTTAATTCCCTTGGAACCCATAACAGCACCGGTTCCACCACGTCCACAGTGTCTGGTGGGACGGCCCTCCGGATCAGAGACGGCAATAGATGCCCCCTGGAGCTTATACTCTCCAGCAGGACCAATAGAGATTACTGCTATGTTCTTTTGATCGGCATCAAGGCTTTCCATAACCTCATAGTTGCCCTTCCCGGCCAGCTCCTCAGACAGTGGTTCCAGCTGTACTCTGTCTTTGTCTATCTTCAGGGTATAGAGACTATCATCCTCTGGTTGACCCTCAATAATAAGGGCCTTAATACCAAGCTTGGCCAACATCTGACAGGCCTTGCCACCAGCGTTGGATTCCTTAATACCACCTGTCAATGGACTTTTGGTTCCTACAGAGAGACGACCGGAGTTGGCAGCAGAGGTTCCAGATAAAAGACCAGGGGCAAATACCAGCTTGTTTTTGGCTCCAATAGGATTACAGTTTGGATCTACCTCATCAGCTATAATCTGTGAAGTAAGACCGCGACCACCAAGGGCAGCATACTTTTCTGGCACCTCTTCAGTTGTAACCTTCTTTTCAGTCATGTCCACCCGATAAATCATCATCATTAATTCCTCCTTTAGATTTTTTGAGATCTCCTTTCCAAGAGTGGGAGG
>CAZXKH010000201.1:0-4459 GCA_964641385.1 uncultured Clostridia bacterium
TATTGATATTAACCTTGTCTATCTTTTGGTGTTATAACTTAAAAACTTAAAGAAGGGGGGAAAAGGATGAAGGAGTTTGATCTTTATCAGGATATTGCCCGCCGTACTGGTGGAGATATCTATCTGGGAATAGTGGGCCCAGTTCGTACTGGGAAATCAACTTTTATTAAGGAGTTTATGGAGTTGCTTGTATTACCCAATATCAAAGAGGATTACCAGCTGGAAAGGGCACAGGATGAGCTGCCTCAGAGTGGTGGCGGTAGAACGGTAACCACCACTGAGCCCAAGTTTGTACCCAATGAGGCCATCCAGGTGGAATTAAATAATACACTTTCCTTCAAGGTCAGGCTTGTTGATTGTGTCGGTTATTCTGTTCCTGGAGCACTGGGCTATGAAGAGGAAGATAATAGCCCCAGAATGGTTAATACACCCTGGTTTGAAGAGGCAATTCCCTTTCAGGAGGCCTCAGAGCTGGGCACTCAGAAGGTGATCCAGGACCACTCAACCATTGGCCTGGTGGTTACTACTGATGGTTCAATTACTGAGATACCAAGGGGTAACTACATTAAGGCAGAGGAAAGGGTCATTGGGGAACTCAGGGAGCTGGGAAAGCCCTTTGTTGTCATCCTGAATACCATTACTCCAGAGGATGAAAAGACCAAACAACTGGCTGAACAATTGACCGATAAATATGGTGTAGCGGTTATACCACTGGACTGTGCCTGCCTGAGTGAAGATGATATTAATCATCTTCTGCATCAAATATTATATGAGTTTCCGGTCCGGGAGATTCATATTAATCTTCCACGCTGGATGGAGGAACTGGAGGAGGAGCACTGGCTGGCAGTGGAGTGTAACACAAAAATCAATGAAAGCTTTGTCTCAGTCAACAGGCTGAGAGATATTGATTCATCTCTCCAAAAACTCCAAGAATATGAACAGGCTCAGCAGGTCAGGCTAGAAAGGCTGAATCTGGGAACCGGTGCTGCAGAAATTAACATCCGCTTACAGGAGAATTTATTCTATGAAGTACTGGAGGAGTATACAGGCCATGAGATTAGGGGAGACCATCAGCTCTTCAGTTTGATCCAGGAGCTGTCCTTTGCTAAAAAAGAGTACGACCGTCTGGCCCAGGCACTGCTAGAGGTTGAAGAAAAGGGGTACGGTGTCGTCCTTCCCTCCCTGGATGATTTAACCTTTGATCAGCCTGAATTGATCAAAAGGGGCAATCAGTTTGGTGTTAAATTGAAGGCTTCTGCCCCTTCGGTTCATTTGATTAAGGCTGAGATTATGACTGAAGTTTCACCGGTGGTGGGAACAGAAAAGCAGTGTGAAGAAGTGATTACATTTCTCCGGGAGGAGTTTGAGAGAAACCCTGAGGCCATCTGGGATTCTGATTTTCTGGGTAAGTCTCTCCATGATCTGGTCAGTGACGGCATCAGAAACAAGTGTCAGCGGATGCCAGAAAATGCACAGAAGAAGCTCCAGGATACACTCCAGAAAATTGTTAACGAAGGTAGTGGGGGGCTAATCTGTATTATTCTTTAAAGAGGCTTTCTTCAAAAAGGTGTAATTACAGGGCTAAGATTAATCATTTTAGTAATAATGATTAATTTTGGCCTCTTTTTTTACTGAGTGGAGATAATTGCTTAATAACAGGAGTTTTTTTTGCAAAAAAGAAGGAGAATCCTTGTATATCAAGAATTATGTTAGGTGATAACTATAATAAAGGGGAGGTGAAGAGAGATGACAAAAACAGACCTCATTGATGTGCTGGCAGAAAAGACTGAGTTGACAAAAAAGGATACCGGTGAAGTTGTAAATAAGCTCTTTGAAACTGTGGGAGATTATCTGGCTGAGGAGGCAGAAAAACCTCAGGATAAGCGGGACAAGATTCAGATTATTGGTTTTGGAAGTTTTGAGGTTAGAGATCGAGCTGAGCGCAAGGGGCGTAACCCCAAGACTAAAGAGGAGATTACCATTCCTGCCAGAAAGGTGCCGGCCTTTAGAGCAGGCAAGAATCTCAAGGAAAAGGTAGACCAGTAGTCTACAATCATCTTCTCTGGCCTGCCGGTCTTTGACTGGCATGATTTTAACAGGGGTGCTCAAAAATAACTGGAGTGCCCTTGTGATTTTATAATCTAGAAAAGAGGTGAGATTTTGAAGAATAATAAACACTATTTTATAATGCCTTTGGTTTTATTTTTAATTCTCTTTCTGATGACCTCCGGGGCAGAGGCCTTTCACCCTTATGGCATACAGGCTCAGGGCATGGGAGGTGCCTATGCTGCACTGGGGGATGATGTTGCTGCTATCTATTACAACCCTGCTGCCCTTGAGGAACCACTGATGCTGGGAGCGGGTCTTAGTGGTACCATTATGATTGATGAACTGGATCTTGATAGCCTGGAGAACATTTATAATCTCTACAGTGATTTTAGTCTGGATGATTTTGATCCAGATGACCTTAAGATTGATGACCAGCGCTTTACTCTCTTTGGAATGGGTGCTCTGCATGCCAGAAGTTTTATGGGCTTTATGCCGGCGGTAGCAGTTACTACCAGCAACCAGCTATCATTTGAGGATCAGGACACACTAAGGGTTAACAGTACTTTTACTGATATGGTTAACCTTCGCTACCGGATTCTTGACCCACCCCTTGATGTGCTCTCCATAACAGTTGGAAGTAACCTTAAACGCTACCGGACAGAGGAGTATGAGTATGTATTAGATCCAATCAACGATGAAGTAACAGAGGAAAGCTCTGATCAGGGGCAGGGCTTTGGCTTTGATCTGGGAGCCAGGACCAAGATTACTGATATGGTTACTGTAGGTGTTTCTGCCAGGGATTTATTTTCCAGTGTGAAATGGGAGGATGGTAACTCGGAGAATATCCCAGCCTCCTATCGGGCAGGAGTTTCTGCCAGTGTTCCTCTACTGGCCTTTACTGTGGCAGGAGATATCGAAAACTTTGAAAATAACGATCAGCGCTATAACAGAATCCATCTGGGTTTTGAAAAGGGCTTTTTCTTTAATACTCTTCAGGTCCGTGGTGGCAGCTATACTCGGCCTGAGACAGATAGTATTGACCAGGTCTTTACAGGCGGTCTGGGAATTAATATGCGTGCTATCAGGGCTGATTTTAATCTGTTAAGCCAGGATGATTTACTTAATATCTCCGGTGGATCACTTTCCATTGGAGTTAGTTTCTAACTAAATAAAGCTGGTGCAGTTTATTGTTCAGTTCATCTCTGTCCCTGTCCTGGGGCAGGGGTGAACTGGATATTTGATTACATGACTATTAATTTAGCGCATCAAACCTTTGATCGATGCAAAAATATGTGTTATAATGAATATAATAAAGCACATGTATAAGGAGGGTTTGCTGTGCAACAGCCTGCAATGACTACCTACGAATATGATGATATGTTTCCAGATAAGGCTTCCTGTCGTCAATACCTGTTTGAAATAAAGTACCTCAACGGTTTTGTGTTTCCAAAATGCGGCCATGATGGTTACTATGAAATAAAGTCACGTAAGAGGTTACAATGCAAGGAATGTAGGCACCAGACATCCATCACTGCTGGAACTATTTTTCATAAGACTCGTACTTCCCTCCGCATCTGGTTTAAGGTAATCAACATGGTTGCCAAGGATAAAAGAGGGGTCTTAAGCACTTGCTATCAGCTGGGAGTTCCCATTTCCTACCCAACTTCCTAGACAATACTGCATAAGATACGCAAGGCAATGGGAAACCGTGATCAAAACTATTTCCTTGATGGCATTGTTGAAGTAGATGACAGCTATTTTGGGACTGAAACCCACAGCAAAAAGAGAGGACGGGGAACAGAGAAGGCTAAGGTGCTTGTTTTAAGTATCAGTGAACGAAAGTAATAACGCAAGGTATGCTAAAATGGATGTTGTTGATGACCTTACTAAGGACATATTGCATTCAAAAATAAAGGATAACATCGAAGAAGAGAGCATAGTCGAGACTGATGGATTTGCATCATATTCAGGGATAAATAATCTTGAATATGAACATCCATAGCATACTGCCTCCAAGGAAGATATAACTGAAATTCTCAATGGAGTTCATACCTTAATCTCCAACGTTAAGGCCTTTATAACTGGCACTTATCATGGAGTGGCAAAAAAACATCTTCAGAATTATCTCTCTGAGTACTGTTATTGTTTTAACCCCCGCTTTTGGCATAACCAATTATTTGGAAGATTATTAGATGTATGCATAAATACTTAGCCAATCACTTTTGCTGCGTTTATTGTTCAAGGCGCCGGGTTTAAAACCTTCGCCTTTCAGGCGAACAGCTTTTAGCATTGACAGAGATATGATTACTCCCTTATGATAGGTGAGGGAGGTGTTATATATGTCGAGATATAGGAAGGGATCACATACGATCAGTGATATAAAGTATCATGTTGTATGGGTAACAAAGTA
>CAZXKH010000202.1:0-4436 GCA_964641385.1 uncultured Clostridia bacterium
TTCATCTTCTTCCTTTTTAAGGACTTCCTTTTCTACCTCCAGTCTGCTGATTCTACGATTTAATTCATCTATTTCCAGGGGCATTGAATCGATGTCTATCCGCAGTTTGGAGGCTGCCTCATCCACCAGGTCGATGGCTTTATCAGGCTGAAAACGTTCCGTCAGGTACCTTTCTGATAGGTTGGCAGAAGCCACCAGGGCATTGTCCTGTATTCTTACTCCATGATGGATCTCGTACTTTTCCTTCAGTCCTCTTAGAATTGAAATAGTATCCTCAACTGAGGGTTCAGAGATCTTAACTGGCTGGAACCTTCTTTCTAAGGCGGCATCCTTTTCAATGTTCTTCTTGTATTCCTTAAGGGTTGTGGCTCCCACACAGTGCAGGTCTCCTCTTGCCAGAGCAGGCTTCAGCAGGTTGGCTGCATCCATGGCACCTTCGCTGGCACCTGCCCCTACCAGGGTATGCATCTCATCAATAAAAAGGATAATTCTACCTTCCTCTTTTTTGATTTCCTTAATGACTGATTTTAAACGGTCTTCAAACTCTCCCCGGTATTTAGTGCCTGCAATTAGAGCTCCCATATCAAGGGAGATAATTCTTTTGTCCCTAAGGGTTTCTGGTATATCTCCATTGACTATTCTCTGGGCCAGGCCTTCAACTACAGCAGTCTTACCTACTCCCGGTTCTCCAATTAGCACTGGATTATTTTTTCTTCTTCGGGAGAGCACCTGCATAATACGCCGGATACGTTCATCACGACCAATGACCGGATCCAGGTTCCCTTCCCGGGCCATATTGGTCAGATTAATGGTATATCTCTCCAGTGCCTGGTATTCATCTTCAGCCTGCTGGCTGGTGACTTTGCTTCCATTGCGTATCTCTTTAATGGCTTCCAGCAGGTTCTGGTAGTCTATTCTTTTCTCTTCAAGTTTTTGTGCTGTCTTGCTTTTTCCATCTGCCAGCAAGGCCAGCAGAAAGTGCTCGGTGGAGATATACTGATCTTCAAGCTTTTTTGCTTCCCTTCTGGCTTTTTGCAGCAACCTGTTTAACTCATTAGACATATAGATCTGACCATTATCGGAATATACTTCTGGCAGCTGATCTATGATCAACCTTAGTTCATCTTTAAACTTCTCAGTCTTGAGGCCAACTTTTTCCAGAATGGGTTTAACGATCCCATCATCCTCTTCTATCAGTACATAGAGCAGGTGTGCAGGATAGATCTCCTGATTCTGTGACTCCTCAGCCAGGTACTGTGCTTCAGAGAGACTCTCCTGAGCCCTTCTAGTAAAGTCATCCATTTTCATAGGTGATCACTCCCAGGGGGAAATTTTATTATTTCATTAATTTAATATTATACTATAAAGGTCAGAGAAAGTCAAAAAAATCTGTTAGAGGTATTATATGCTATTGATATTAATAAAATAGAATATAAATGCAATATAAATCATTATAATAAAATATAAAGAATAAATATTATTATATTTAAATAAATATCAGCTTTCAGGGAATGTTTTATAGTTGATGGGGAAGGAATAAAAGTTTACAGAGAGAAGGTTTTTATAGGGTCCAATAAAGTAACCTGAAGGAGTTGAAATCGTAAATGAAAGAGATTAAGGTCAGGACAAAAGCTGTAACCGAGTATGTTGATCTTACTTCCAGATTAAAGGGATTGATAGAAGGGGAGGGGGTAGATAAAGGAATAATTCAGCTCTTTGTACCTCATACTACAGCAGCCATCACAGTTAATGAGGGAGCAGATCCTTCAGTGCTAGAGGATCTGGATACCAGCCTGGAAGAGCTTGTTCCCCGACAGGGTTCGTACCGTCATCTGGAGGGAAATGCTGCTGCACATATTCGCAGTGTACTGGTGGGCCCATCCTTACAGGTGATAGTGGAGGGAGGGAGACTAAGGCTTGGTAGATGGCAGTCAATATTCTTCTGTGAATTTGATGGTCCACGCCAGCGAAGGGTATGGTACAGTATTTTAACAGGCTAAGAGATAGAGAAAGGCCCCTGAGGGCCTTTCTCTGAGGGTTATTTATTAAAATTTGTCCCGGTAGATGGGGAGCTGCTCCATTGGTGGTCTTTCTCTTTCAATCAGCTCTTCTTCCTGGAGGCTGTTGTCTTTGATAGATGCCAGTTCCTTACCCAGTTTCTCTTTCAGTTCCAGCTGCTCGTATTCCTCCAGACGACTGAAAATACGCTGCAGGATACAGAAGGACATCTTTTTAAGAGAAGAGAGGTCCTGGTTTTCGTGTATTCTCTCCTCCAGGTCCACCTGAGCAATGGATTCCAGTCCGTACCTCTGAAAGATATCAATTAGAAGACCACTTTCTACTCCATAACCGGTGGAGAAGGGTATTTTCTCCAGCACTTCTCTGCGGCCACCGTATTCCCCTGACAGGGGCTGGGAGATGACACGCAGGGGAGGGAAGAAGAGGCTGAGCATTGGTTTGACCACCAGTTCTGTTACTCTGCCCCCCTGATCTCCTTTTATTTCATCGCCCAGCTGAAGGGGGCGCCTGTAGCAGGCCTTGACAAAATTAATCTCTTCATTCTGGAGCAGTGGTCCCAGAATCCCGTATGCAAAACGGGGATCCGGGTTCTTGATATCACTGTCACTCCAGATAATTAAATCACCGCTGGCAAAGTAAAGGCTCTTCCAGAGTGCTTCACCCTTGCCAGTTACTTTTTCCATTTCTTCGCTCAGTGGGTAGTCGTCGAAATAATAGGGTACTCCCAGCTCTTCTACTATTGCTATTGTTCTGTCACGGGAGCGACCATCAATAACCACTATTTCATCCAGCAGTGGATATTCCTTTATTAGCCTTTCCTGGTAACATTCGATAACACCTCTGATGGTCTTTTCTTCGTTAAAGGTGGGGATACAGAGACTGATACTCAGCTGCTGTTCCTTTTTAGCTCTGACCAGTTCCTCGATGGCAGAGAAGTCACGGAAATGATAGGACCTTTTCTTAAGCCATACCGATGGTTTCAAGGTTATCCTCCTCCTTTAACCTTACTAATTTTTCTATCTTCTGCTGGAGTTTACTGCAGTAGGTGTTAATCAGAAAATCCTTGCCTGCTGTATTGGAGGCCTCCACATAAACATTGATACTGGGCCGGTAAGGATCAGGCAGGATTAACACCCAGCCATCCGGGGTAAATACTTTAACACCATCTGTGAGGTCCACTTTATATTCCGAATTCTGCTCTTCGGCAATTATCTCTCTCATCAATCTGCCCTTTAGATCCCAGTTGCATTTGACCGACTTCATGGAGAGGTTAATCTCTGGCAGCTCTGAGACCAGCTGTGAGAGCATTTTTTTCTCACGGGCTAAAAATTCCAGTAGCCTGGCTATGGTGATAAAGGCATCGAAACCATACTGAAACCTGGGGAAGATAAATTTGCTCTGGGCCAAAGCCAGGGTTACATCATCTTTGATGGCTGTATTAAGGATGGCCCCTGGATTGACCTTGGTCTTAACAACCTCTGATCCCTGTTTCTCTGCCAGCTTTTCAATGTGTTGGGATGCATTGACCGGAACTGCTATCTTACTCTGTGGCTTATTCTTAAGTAAAAGGCAGGTAATGAGAGTCATTGTCTGTTGGGAGGTGAGGGGTCTTCCCAGGTTATCGATTAATAGCAGCTGTTCCCCATCATAGACTGCAACTCCCAGATCGCTGTTAAGGGCTGTTAGTTCACAGAGGCGGGGAAAATACTCCTCCAGCTGTCGGTAGTGATCTCTTTTCTGGGGAAATATCTTTTTCTTATCTTTGCCCTGCAGTGTAATGACTTCACAGCCCAGTCTTTCCAGGATACCAGGCAGGACCTGGCGTGAGGATTCATCGATACAGTTTAAGACTATTGTCAGTCCGGCATCCTTTATTGTCTCACTATCAATATATTGCATAAAACCATGGTAGTATGCTTCAGTGATAGAACCACCGTACTGGATTTCACCAGCTCTGGAGATACTGGTTCTTGGGAACTGTCCTCGGTTAAATTTCTTTTCTAGATTTTTCCTTTTCTCCAGGTCCAGATTGGCACCCCTTTGATCGAAGAACTGGACCTCAATGGCCTGAGGGTTGGTTGGTGAGATCCTGACATGGATGCCACCGGCAGTTTTGTGATCCCTTTTGATACTGTACCTGGTTACAGGTGTTGGTAGTGTTTTGAGGTTCATTACATCAACTCCCATGGAGAGGAGTCCGGAGATCAGAGCCCTTTTCATCAGCTGGCTTCCTCGTTCTCCATCACTGGTGACCATAATTCTGCTGTCTTTTTTGATCAGCGTACCATAGGCTGTTCCCAGTCTGGCCATGGACTCTGGTGTTATTTTTATGTTACCAAGGCCTGTGATTCCATAATCACTAAAGCTGAACTTGGTTCCCTCAGCTCCCCAGACCAGATTGTCATCGACAATGAACC
>CAZXKH010000203.1:0-3408 GCA_964641385.1 uncultured Clostridia bacterium
TGATCTGCAAAACCGGAAGAGGTTATGACTCCAGCCAGAATATCTATCATCATGGTAATCCCGTACCCTTTATGTTTACCAATGGGAAGCAGAATGCCCTTCAGGGCACGGTGGGGATCAGTGGTCATCTTACCATCAGCATCAAGAGCCCAGCCCTCCGGGATCTCCTGATTGTTTAGTGCAGCCCTTCTGAGGTTTCCTGCAGCTGTAACACTGTTGCTGATATCCAGTACCAATGGAAAGTCAAGGCTGGTGGGAATAGATATTGACCAGGGGTTATTGCCGAATAGAGCTTCTCGACCACCCCAGGGTGCCAGCCTTGGAGAAGCATTGGTTAAGGAGATTCCGATCATATTCTCTTCTGAAGCAAGCATACTGTAATATGCTGCTGCTCCAAAATGGCTGCTATTTCGTACTCCGACCATTCCTATTCCGGTTTTTTTTGCCTTTTTTACAGCCAGCTCCATGGCTCTGGTTGCACAGACCTGTCCTAAATAGTTGTTTCCTTCTATAAGAGCTGTAGTTGGGTTCTCCCTGATTATTTCTGGTTTTTTGCAGGGACACTTTTTTATTCTCTCAATATAAACAGGTAGTCTTATGACACCATGGGTATCCACTCCACGCAGGTTGGCTTCGATTAGAGTATCAACCAGAATATCTCTGTCTTCCTTATCCAATTCTGTTTTACTTACTACATTCAGGCAGAAATCTTTTAGTCTCTTACAGGGTATAAGATGTGTCTCTACCATTCAATCTTCACCTCCCGAAGAAAAAATAATAATATTTTCCCTGTTAGCCAAAGACCAAATAGGAGACTGTCAATACTGAAATGCTGATAATCATGAAGGCTATAAGCACAACAACAAAGGGTTTGATACCCGATTTTTTAAGTTCCGCAAAATCCATGTCATATCCCAGACCTACAAAGGCCATCATAAAAAGCCAGTTATACATGTTTCTCATACTGTCCAGGTTTTCTTCAGATAATAACCCCAGGTTGGCAACAACCATCACTACCAGAAAACCAATGACAAATTTAGGGAATTTGTCCCACAGGTATTTGCCCTTATTATTTACTCTGGCCCCTGAGAGACCCTTATTAACGTAATAAATGGTATAGGATAGAGCCCAGATACCGATGAATGAATTACGTGCCATCTTGGCCAGAGTAGCCAGCTGACCCGCCTCTTCACAGAGAGCAAAGCCTGCTGCCACTACTGTTCCTGTGCTGAACATGCTGATCCCGGTCCAGACTCCATAAACCTGTGCCGGTATGCTGAAGATCTGTGCAAAGACCGGGTATGAAAAGACGGTAAGGACATCAAAGATCAGGATGGTGGCTATTGCATAGCACATGTCCCTTTCTCTGGCATTTATCCCACCACCAGTAGCAATTATTGCCGAAACACCACAGACAGAGGTTCCTGAAGCCAGGCAGCTTCCAAGCCTGGGCTCCAGGCCAAAACGGGAAGAGACAAACTCCACACAAAGAAGGGAGAAGATTAGAAAACCAAGGATTAAGGATAACAAAAGGGGGCCAATATCAATTAGATCTCTTAGCAGGATTCTTGACCCCAGGATAACAATCCCGGTCTCCAGCCATATTTTATGGGTAGACTTGATTCCTCTATCTATGATCCGGGGTAAAGTCATTAGGTTGGAGGAGATAAGCCCCAAAAAGATAGCAATAATCAGGTAGCTGACATGGGGTATTATTCCCCCAATGTATTTGGAGATTAACCCCACTACAAAGAGGAATAGTATTCCCGGCAATAAAAGAGTTCCTTCTTTAATTATTTTTAGCATTAACTAAATGCCTCCTGTAAACTGCTTAAGTTATGATTGATATTGATGGGTTGCTTTACCAGGGGACTGTAACTCCTACGATAATCATTAGCATTATCAAGAGACCCAGTATAACAGGAAGCCATTCTTTCAGCATATTTATCTCCTCATTCAATCAAAATTTTCTAGACAGTGGGCTGTATCTTTGAAGGGGCATTCTCTGTTTGAATTAGTACTTCAGAACAGGTCTTCTTGCCGGAAGAGTATTTAATAACCTCAGTCCATAATTCACTAACCCGATCTTCCATCTTTGCTTTGCCCAGTGTGACGTCACTTAAATCTACATCGAGATTAATTGCAAAGCTTTTGGCAGTATTGGGGTTGCCACTGATCTTGACAGTGGGAGTAACCATATGGCCGATACTATTTCCCACACCTGTGGAGAAGAGGATTAGCTGACATCCACCAGCTGATAAACCGGTAATTGATTCAACTGCTGGGGCTGCGGTATCCATAATATTAAGACCGGTTTTGGTTGGTCTTTCAGCATAGCTTAAAAAGTCCTGGATTGTTTTGGAACCACCCTTCATAATGGCACCCAGTGATTTTTCCTCGATAGTGGTAATCCCACCTCGAATATTGTCCGGAACTGGATTGGCTCCTCTAATATCCACACCTCTACTAATGGCGTCATCTTCAATTCTCTTTACAGCATTAATAATATTTTCTTCAATCTCTTTGTTGGCAGCTCTTTTAGAGAGCACATGCTCGGCCCCCATAAATTCAGAAGTCTCGGATAGAACAACCCTGCCACCTGCATCCACCAGGGAATCTGCTACCCTACCGATTATTGGATTGGCAGTTATTCCAGAGGTGGTATCAGTGCCACCACATTCAACACCGATAATTAAATCCTTTACCGAGCACTTCTCTCGCTGTATTTCAGAGGCCTGGATCTTAAGCCTGGCCAGTTCTTTAACCCCCCTGGCAATGGCATCTACTGTACTTCCTGCTTCCTGAACACTAACACTTTTGGCCGGTTTATTTATTTCACTTATTTTATCGGCATAATCACTGGCCGAGCTGGGTTCCAGGCTGACCACTAAGAGAGCTGCAATATTGGGGTTTTTGCCCAGACCGAGCATGGTCTTTTCATTTAATTCCTTATCCTGCCCGAATTGACCACGGCCGGCAATGGTGGGTATAAAGATTGCTCCTTCCACCAGAGAGGCAATTTGACGCCCTAAGGGATTAACGTTATCCATAATTGAAACTACGGCTACATGGTTCCTAATTCCCACATCTCCATTCTCTCTTCTATAGCCCCAAAAATCCTTTATTATAGACATCTATACCCTCTCCCCTCTGCCTCTTAGACTTTCTACATTGTGAGTATGAACATGTTCTCCCTCGTCTATATCTGCAGTTGCTTTACCAATTATTTCACCGTATTTGATTATTTCCTGGCCCTTAGCAATATCTTTGATAGCTATTTTGTGGCCAAAGGGAACCTGATTCCTGATGGTTACTTTATAATTATTATTAACCTCTATTGAGATTTCTGTGCCTGGACTGGCTTCCGAGATTAGGGTACATGTATTATCATTTTCATGCAAGACTACA
>CAZXKH010000203.1:3418-4434 GCA_964641385.1 uncultured Clostridia bacterium
TACACCACTGGCATTCATTTCTATTCACCACCCTGGTTGTGATTATTGTTGTAGAGAGCTTTCAATATAGTTGATCATCTTTTTTAGTTTTTTGCTGGGCTGCTGTTCATCATCTCGCATTTCATTGGCAACTCTTAATGCCGCCCTGAGGATATGGGTTTTGGCCATCATTTCTGATTCCTTTACTGCTCCTTTCTCTATGATATCAATTAATTTAATGTGTTCCTGGACTGAGGTCTGGATATCTGTCTTCTTTTTGAGAGTAAAGCCTCTGATGAAACGCATTTTAATCTCAAGTATTTCATAGGAGTTGATTAACATCTTATTGTTTGTTAGGTTGACCAGTTTTTGATGGAATTCCCAGTTGATATTTCTTATTTTTTCAGGCTTGTCAGGATGTTTTTCTCCCTCCTGCACCAGGGAATATAGCTGGGGTACAAAATCTTTAACTCTGTCGTCTGCTGCCAGCAAACCACAGGCAATTGATTGTAGGGAAGACCTGTTGATATAAATCTCCACAATATCTTCAGGAGTGGGATCAAAGACGATTAAATGCCCTCTGTCATTGGTATTTAACAAGCCATCCTTACACAGGATACGTGCTGCTTCTCTAACAGGGGTTCTACTTATACCCAGGTAAGAGGAGAGGTACTGATCTGTTAATTTTTGACCGGGAGCAAAGTTGCCCTTGAGGATATCATTCTTTAGGTACTCATAAGCTTGAAGATAGAGGGGTTTTTGTTTTTCTAAGGACATTCAAGCACCTCCTTCACATGGGCTAAGATTGGGCTTTGTTTTTTTTGTTCTGGTAGACAGAAAAGATAACTGAAGCAAGGGCTAAGAACAAAATAAAGAGTGAGATTGGTCGTGTAAAAAAGACCAAATAATCTCCTCTGGAGATAACAAGGGCTCTTCTAAAGCTGTTTTCCAACATAAAGCCAAGAACAAACCCCAGGACCAGTCCGGGCAAAGAGAAGCCAAACTTCTTCATTATATAACAAATAAAACCAAAGATA
>CAZXKH010000204.1:0-1284 GCA_964641385.1 uncultured Clostridia bacterium
TTGATTATATCCCGATAATGAGCAATAAACTGGATGATCTCCTCTGCTCTATCTTCCCTGTCCACAATCCTGCCCAGGTTCTCAATAACATCAAAGAGGTCCTCTGGATCAGAGGTTCTCCCTGCCATAGTTGATATACCAAAGGATTCAAATTTCTTACGGGCATCATCCTGAAGCATATTATCGCCAATAACAATATCGGGCTGCATCTCTACTATGGCTTCTATCTGTGGCCGAAATGAATTAGGAGCCACAACTGGCACTTCCTGAAGAGGATCCAGAGCAGAAGGAACATCACTCCACTCATCTCTGCCAATAACCAGCTCTCCTGCATCAAGAGCAACCAGTATTTCGTTTAAGGCCGAACTAATGCAGACAATTCTTTCCACTGGAGTCTCTATCTCAACCTTCAAGCCCTGAGAATCTGTGAATACAAAGGTCTCTTCTGCCAGCATTGAACCGGTTCCCAGAATAATAATCATCAGTAAGAGAGCTAAATATCTGAAGTAACTTCTTAGTCCTTAATTGCATCCCTATCTCTCCTTTTGTTTATCAGTTTATCGTAGTCAAATTTTAATCTGGGTATTATAGCTAAGATATTTCAAAGAATCAAAGGACATTTTGTTGGCAAAAACTAATTAACTGGATATACCGGCTGATCAGTAACCTCTATTCCAAAAAAGAAATCCATTAGCTCCTGATAGACCTCCATAGGGTCGATATCAGAAAAGAGTTCAGGGTGAGCAAACTTAGCATAATAGAGATCACCGACTACCGAGGGTAGTCCAGAATTAACAGTCCAGAGTAGGATATAAACCCGATTATCTTTAACTGCCTGAGTCTGCCTGAGACCGGTTCTACTCATTACTTCTTCCCGACGTTCTTGCATCTTTTCCACTGAAGTTCCCCTGCTTTCCATTCTAATAATGACTTCAGGATTCTCCTGAATAATATATTCACTTGATATGTCAGGATATCTGCCCTCAGCATCAGCTGCAATATTACTTCCACCTGCCATCAATATACGGGGATGAACGGTGGATGTAGAGCTGCCTGTCTTATACTTACCTCTCCATTCCCAGTAGATACGAGTTCTATCCTGCTCCTCAATACCCGCTGTCCGTTCCCTTATTAATTCTCTGTATCCAGTAATATAGTCAATAATCTCCTCTGCCCTCTCTTCTCTGTCCACAATCTTGCCCAGATTTCTAATGACATTAATTAGATTACTGGCATCTGAAGTCCTCTCTCCAATGGCAGGAATACCAAAGGAGTCAAATTTTT
>CAZXKH010000204.1:1294-4416 GCA_964641385.1 uncultured Clostridia bacterium
TAAAGAATAACCGTCCATTACCGGCATGTTTATATCAGCAATTACAATATCGGGATCAAGCTCCACTATTGCTTCAATCTGTGGTCGAAAGGAAGAGCTAGCAACTATCGGTGTCTCCAGTAAACCATCCAGCGCAGCAGGTATGTCACTCCATTCATCCCTGGCAATTACTTTATCAGCTGCTCCCAGTGCCACCAGAATCTCATTTAATGAAGAACTAATGCAGACAATTCTATTAACTGGCAGTTCGATTTCAACTTCAAAGCCATCTGAATCAGTCATCACAAAGGTCTCTTCGGCCATTATAGTCATAGCTCCCAACACGACAGTAATAATTAATGCCAAAATAACTGGTTTAAAGAGGCTCTTTGTTGTTATGTATTTCATCCCTATCTCTCCTTTATAATTTATTATTGGTCTTCGTATTCTTCCAGTTCTCCCTCTATCTCCAGATAAGTCTCTTTGAGTCTATTTTCCACCTCCTGACTGGCATCCCACATTTCTCTCTGTATAGCCTCCAGTAGTCGTTCCGTTATGTTCTGTAAGGCCCAGGGGTTGTCTTCCTTTAACCAGTTTGCAAAATCCTTATCAAGAGCAAATTTCTCTGCCAGCTGCTCATACATCCAGTCATCCATAGTCTTAGCTGTTGCATCCCAGCCAAAGGCAATATCTACACCCCGTGAAATATCGGCCGCCCCCTTATACCCATGCCGTTGCATACTCTCTATCCATTTGGGGTTAAGGATACGGGCCCTAAAGACATGCCTGGCCTCTTCAGCTGTAGTTCTGGTTTTAATGTTATCAGGATCTGAACTATCCCCAATATATGCTGCTGGCTCTTTGCCTTTAAAGGCGCGCACTGCAGCCACCATACCCCCATGGTATGAATAAAAATCATCACTATCCAGCATATCGAATTCACGTGTATCAGAATTCTTGACTGCAACATCCAGTCGGGAGAGCCGTCTTTTAAAACTCTCCGGTTTCTTTTTTCCTTCAGCACCTGCCCGGTAGGCATATCCGCCCCAGGCAAGATAAACCTGCCCCAGATCTCCATCATCTTCCCATGCTTTGGAATCAATTAATTTGCTGACTCCAGCTCCATAGGTGCCCGGCTTACAGCTAAAAACTCGGTAACAGGCTTCCTCTCTGGCCTGCTCCAGCTCCATATCGCTGGCTGTCAGTTCCTCCAGCTCCTGATTAACATTTTTGGCCAGATAGTTTTTCTCTGCAGGTTCATCCAGAAAGGCCACCATTTGGACTGCCCGATCCAGTAATTCTATGATATTGGGAAAGGCATCCCTAAATAATCCGCTGGCCCTGATGGTAACATCGATACGAGGACGACCCAGCTCTTCCAGGGGTATTACTTCCAGCTCCTCTAGATATCCACTACCCTGCTTTCTTAGAGGCCTGACACCCATGAGATAAAGTGCCTCTGCCACGTCGTCTCCCCTGGTCCGCATGGTTGGGCTTCCCCAGAGCACCAGTCCTATATTTTCCGGATATTGACCTTCTCCCTTTAGATGCCGCTGCAGCAAGTCATCAGCCATCTTAATTCCCACCTCCCAGGCAGCAGGTGAAGGAATGGCCCTGGGGTTAACTGAATAGAAGTTCCTCCCCGTGGGCAGGATATGGGCCTGTCCTCTGGTTGGAGCCCCCGAGGAACCCGGTGGCACAAACTTACCATCAAGAGCTGCCTTTAAATTTTTTAGCTCATCAGCTGTACCCTGAATTCCTGGCACCAGCAAAGCACTAATATACTCAAGTACCTCTCTTAAATCACTATTAATGCCTCCGGTTATTTGATCACAAAGAGTCGATATTTTTTCCTCATCAAAACCCTGTTCAGCATAGGCTGTTACCAGCTTGAGCGACAGTTGATGAAGCTCCTCAATAAGCTGACCATTAGTCTTGCCCTCCCGGTTAAATCTACCTAAATTTTCCTGAAGTTGCTCTAAGTCATAGCCCTTAAGAGTAGCAATAGCTTCGCGCAGGGAAGGAACTTCGTTATTTTTTAACCTGGTAAGTGAAACCAAAAATTCAACCAGTTCCTTTCCGGCTGGAGCCTGACCTAAAATATGAAGGCCATCACGAATTTGAGTATCCTTAATTTCACTCAGATAGGCGTGTAAATTCTCCAGAAAGAGATCAAAATCGGCCGGTATTTCTTCCTTGCTTATTCCCAGGTCATGGTGTAATTCAGCCTTGCAAACACTCTCCCAGATTCCCTTTTGTAAGACAGGTATTTTACCCGGATTTACGCTGCAGGCCTGATAATAATCTTCTATCTCTGATTCAATCTCTGCCAGCTGGTCGTAAGTATCTGCATTATGCATCACAGGAACCAGGTGATCAATAATTGTGCAGTAACTGCGTCTTTTAGCCTGAGTTCCCTCACCGGGATTGTTTATGATATAGGGGTAAATATTGGGTAAATCAGAAATAATCAGTTCGGGATAACACTCCCCTGAGAGGCCGGCTGTCTTGCCCGGCAACCACTCTAATGATCCATGCTTGCCCACATGGATAACAGCCTCTGCCTGATAAACATCCCTAATCCATTTATAATAAGCATAATAATGATGAGGTACCGGCAGATCAGGGCTGTGATAGATGCTGGAACTGTCTTCAAGAAATCCACGGGGTGGCTGAAGACCGATAAAGACATTGCCATTAATAACACCGGGTATTATTAAATTGTCATGATAATTAAAGACCTCACCGGGAGGCATTCCCCATTGATTGATCATTTCATGGCTTACCTTTGCAGGTAGTTGTTCAAACCATTGCCTGTATTTCGATGCAGATATTTTCCCAGCTGCCTCCCTATAAAGCTCTTCTGCACTGGCCCAGCTGCGATCATTGGTTACCCTCTCCATAATCATCTCCATTAATTTCTGGCCATCCTCTGGCAGTCTTTCAAGGGTATAACCCTTCTCAGAAAGGGCCTGCAATATATTACAGACTGAGGCCGGAGAATCAAGTCCAAAGGCACTCCCTATACAGTCATCCCGTGGAGGATAATTATGGAGAATGATAACCACCCTTTTATCAGCCTGATCAGTCATTTTTAAACACATCCAATTGCAGCAGAGTTTAACCAGAGCCTCTATTCCCTC
>CAZXKH010000205.1:0-4392 GCA_964641385.1 uncultured Clostridia bacterium
AATCTCTACATCCGGATTGGCGTAATCAGGGGGCTGACCGTCAAAGGGTTCTTTTTTGTTGTAGGTCCGGGCCCCATAGGGACAGGCAGGCATACACTCCCGACATCCAATACATTTATTGTTGTCCTGAATTACTATACCGTCTTCCCGCTGGTAAGTAGCTTTAACCGGACAGATACGAACACAGGGGGGATTATTGCATTGCATACACCGCACTGAAAGAATCTGTCGTGAAAGATGAGGATAACGACCATTGGGACCAACTGCCACCAGCTTGTTGCGATAAACTTCCTCATCAACATTATTATGACTATTACAGGCCAGATAACAGGTGTTACAGGCAGTACATTTATCAAGCTCCAGCAGCATACCCAGCCTCATGCTATCCACTCCTGACTAAACTTTTTTTATTGTAACCAGTCTGTTAAGAGCAAAGAGCAGCTCTTTGGTTATCTTCCTTCCCTCTAACCTGTCTCGAGCCTCAAGGGCAATGATCTGTGGATTAATAGCCCG
Organism: uncultured Clostridia bacterium; assembly: GCA_964641385.1. Classification (GTDB taxonomy): domain Bacteria; phylum Bacillota; class Halanaerobiia; order CAZXKH01; family CAZXKH01; genus CAZXKH01. The sequence goes on from CAZXKH010000205.1 coordinate 514, forward strand.
GGATAACCTAACCTTAACTTCTATTTCACTCCGGTCAGAAGAGATTTTAGCTATTGAGCCTGCTGTCAGACCGAGCCTCTCTGCACTTTGAGGATTGATCTCCACTGTCAAAGGATCACCCTTTCTGGAAGCAGCCACTGATGAAAGAGGAGAAGTTAGAGTAAAGAGATATTGATCATTAGACTTCTCCCCCCAGGCCAGGGGAAGATATTCAGGACAGCAGTCCTTTGTCCTGAGTTGGGGGATTAACTTATGTAAGTTACTGGAAGAGAACTCGAACTTCCCGCTGGGAGTACCAAAACCATCAGCAACTACATTTTTATGGTGGCTATCAAAGGCATAGATGCCCTGTTTTTTCCTCTCTGGAGTTAGTTTTTGCGGCAGGAGCTCTTGCCTGTGCATCACAACCCTTTCAGTTTTTTCCTCCAGTCGCTCTGCCAGCTCCATTAAAATCTCGGGAGCCTGCCTGCTATTTAGAGATCTCTTTACAACAGGCTGCCCGTACCTGAGTTCGCAAAGGGGCCCCTCTTGATAGGTATAGATCAGACTTTCTAAAAAATGGGGAGTGGGAAGCACCAGATCTGCATACTCTGTTCTACAGTTAAAGTTGTTTGTTAGCTGGGCAACAAAGGGGACTTTACTCATTGCTTCCAGGTAGTCCCCTTCCTCCTCAGATAAAGAGGGGGCTGATCTCTCTTCACAGTCCAGCAGTACCTCTGTCTTTGACAGATCTTTAGTCATTAGTTCAGTAAGAGCCACCTCTTTATTCCTGGCAGCCTGTGAGGGATAGATAAAAATACTATCTGAATCAATGCTTCCCACCAGACCGTTAAGAGCATGGATTGTAAAACTGGTTATTATTCCATTGCTTAAGCTGCCAGTATGCCTGCCGGCAATAGCTACCGCAGGTTGCTGGTGGGCAAAATCTCTGGCCAGCTGATATATCTTTTCTTCGGCGATACCGGTCTCCAAAGCTGCAAGAGCCGGGGAGTAATCCTTTAATACTTTATTCCACCAGCTGATCAGACCGGTGGTCTGTCGTGAATTAAAATCACAGTTAGCCACCTGACGTCCGGTTACAAAATCCTGCTGGCTAACAAAGTCACCAACAAACTCCCGGTCCCAGAGTCCCTCGGTAAGAATTATATGAGCCATACCAAGGGCCAGTGAGGCCTCAGTGGCAGCTGCAATGGGTAGCCACTGCTCGGCCCTAGAAGCCAGGACTGAGTAATGGGGATCTACTACTACCAGGCGGCATGGGTGGTCTTCTGAGCGCAGCTGATGCCAGGCCTGCTGTAACCGTACTGAGGTCCAGCTCCCGTCATTGATGCTGGCTCCAAAGAACAGCAGTAGCTTGCTTGATGATAGATCAAGCTCCCTATCTAGAGCCCCATCTGCCAGCCACTGACCCAGCAGCCAGTTAGTAGTACCTGAGTCATGGTATCTCATTCTCTTTGAGGTTCCAAAACCTGAGGCAAAGGCCCTGTATACTAACTGTGATGAATGGGGAGCACTTAAGCTGCAGCAGAGGGTTAAGGCCTGCTGATTATTCTCTCTGTCAAGCTTCTCCAGCTCTACTGCCAGCCTTTCTAAGGCCTGATCCCAGGTGATGGTCTTCCAGCCTGGATGCTCACCGGTACCCCTGGGGCTGGTTCTGATCAGTGGTTTTTGAAGAGAATCCTGACTGTAGAGCTGTTGCAGAGCAGTAACTGCCTTTGAACAGATGATGCCTTTATTTGTTGAAGCCCTGTTACCCCTGATCCCCACTGCCCTGCCATTGCTAACTCTAACCTCCAGTGGACACCAGCCTGTACACTCTATACAGAAGGTCTTTACCCAGTTTTCCTCAACAGGCTGTTCTGATTTAATACTTGAACCAGTCTTAAGAAAATGAGAAAAACCACCCGGAATTAAACCAAGGGCGGGAATAGTCTTTATAAAGGTACGCCTCTGCACTTTAAAGTCCCTCCTCGTATATCTTCCAGAGATTAACAAAGGGTTAGAAAAAAGAGTACAAAAATCAATGGAAAGGAAGCCATAACTAGTTTGTCCTTGCGAGATAAACTTTGAGTTACCAGATAACTCCTCTTGCCATGCAGTCCAAATGCACGACTCTCCATAGAGATGGTCAGGGTATCTATTCGTGAGAGGGCTGAGATAACCAGTGGTACCATAAGATATTTAATTGCCTTCAGGAGGCCCTTAGGAGAGATCTCCTGCAGATCAATACCCTTAGCCATCTGAGCATTTTTTACCTGTGCCAGATCATGGTAGAAGACAGGGATAAAACGCAGGGCGGTAATAAACATAAAACCAATTCTATAGGGGAGTCCGGCCTGTATAAAGGCATATCCCAGCTTATTGGGATCAGTGGTAGCCACAAATAAATAACTGGAACCGATAACATTAATAAATCTAAGCATAATTATCAGTCCACCCCATAATCCCTCAGACCAGATAGCTGGACTAATGATCCCCAGATCAAGGCGTAGAATCAGATAGCCCTCCCTGACCCATATAATTTGAACTAAAAGGATAAAAAGAGCAAAGATAAGAATAAAGCGCAGCTTGCGTGAAAAAAAACCCCAGCCCAAAGAGCCAGCCCGATAGGAGAGCATAAGGATCAAAAAGAGGACTATACCACTCTTCAGCGAGGGGGCAGTAAAGACAGCTAAACTGTAAAAGATAAGTGCCGTCAGTTTGACCAGTGGATGAAGAGAATGCAGAAATGAAGTCCCATCAACATAAGTTAGTCCTGAGAAGAAACTTGAAAAACCAGTTGAAAGAAATTGTCTTTTACCTGGACTCATACTCCTGCCCCTCCTCTCCACCCTTATTAAGGCTAAAATTTTCAGGCAGGTATTCATCTCTACCAAGCTCAGCCAAGGCCTGCAGGGCCTCCTGGGTCCTGTCATTGATCAACAGCTGACCTTGATTTAAAAATAAGATCCTCTGGCAGCAGAAGTCTACAACCTCAGGTTCATGGCAGATCATCAGGGTTGCGCCTCCCTGTTGTTGATGTTTTTCTAAGGCATCCAGGAGAAAGGGAAGGCGTTCCCTGTCCTGTCCTACAAGGGGTTCATCCAGGATTAAAAGATCTGGCAGGTAGGCAAGCACAGAGACCAGGGTCAATCTTTTCTTCTCACCCAGACTGAGAGCAAAGGGGTTGGCCTCCCGATACTCTTCCAGGTGGAATCTGGACAGTAAAGATGAAACCCTTCGGTCAATACTGTCGGAATCATTCTCCCGCAAAAATTGAGAGGGCAGAGCTGCCTCTTCGGCAACAGTCTTCTCAAAGATCTGGTGGTTGGGGTTTTGAAAGGTGATACCCATTTTGCGCGCTCGAGTTGAAACCCTTTCTTCGGAAATATCCTGCCCTTTAAAGGTTACAGCTCCCTCCCTTAGTTCATTAACCCCCAGGATAGATAGAATAAGAGAGGTCTTCCCGCTGCCATTATCCCCCATCAGAGCAGTTATTTCACCTGGATAAAGGTCAAAACTAACTCCACTAAGAACATCTCTCTCTTCATACCCCAGGCGAAGATTATTTACTCTCAGAAGTGGTTTGTTATGCTCCCTTTCACTATTTTTTTCTTTGCTCTGATGCTCAGCAGAGCCTCTTATTGCTGGCGTAATATACCCTCTCCAGTACCTCTCAGGCTCCTCTTTGCTGGCAATAGTTCCCTGCTCCATAATAATTAGATCTTCTGTTAATGGTAAGAGGCGATCTAATCGGTGTTCAATAACAATAATTGAGACTCCTGCTCCCTCTTTCAGACCCTTTAACACCTGAAGAACCTCCATGGTAGACTGTGGATCAAGAAATGATGTTGGCTCATCCAGGATCATAAGCGAGGGGTTCATGGCCAGTACAGAGGC
>CAZXKH010000206.1:0-4385 GCA_964641385.1 uncultured Clostridia bacterium
TGGTCAAGGACCTGACTGCTCTCCCTGAGGCCCGTAAAGCAAGCCCCACTGGCAGTCAGCATCTCATCCAGGATTAAAAGGTTGGTCCTGTTATCATCAACGGCCAGAATACGCAGCCCCCGACAATCAAAGAAATCACAGCTGGCCAGTTTTTTCACTGCCCCTTCTTTCTGTTGCAAAGAAAAGATGACGGTAAAGTAGAAGCTACTGCCCAGACCGGGGGTGCTCTCCAGCCAGATCTTACCCCCCATTAACTCCACCAGCCTCCTGGCAATGGACAAACCCAGACCAGTCCCCCCATATTTGCGGGTACTGGATGAATCGGCCTGGGTGAAACTGGCGAATATGCTCTGCTGTTTCTCCTCCTGGATACCAATCCCGGTATCACTGACAACAAAGAGCAGCTCCACCTGATTATCACCCTTATCAGCGCGCCTCTGGTCAATAAAGACCTCCAGCATTACCTCTCCCTCTTCAGTAAACTTAACTGCATTACCCATCAGGTTGATGAGGATCTGCCGCAGACGGTAGGCATCTCCCATCAGCTTCTCCGGTACCTGATCATCGATGAGCAAAGGAAGTTCAAGTCCCTTTCTTTGAGCCCTGATGGCCATTAACTCCACAACATCCTCAACGGTTGCTCTCAGGTTAAAGGACTTCCGTTCCAGCTCTATATGTCCGGCCTCGATCTTGGAAAGATCCAGGATATCGTTGATCAGGGTCAATAAATTATCTCCTGCCCGCTGAAATATTCTCAAATACTCCCGCTGGTCACTGTCAAGCTCTGTCTCTGAAAGCAGATCTGCCATACCGATGATGGAATTCATGGGGGTTCTAATCTCATGGCTCATGGTGGAGAGAAAATCCGACTTGGCCCTGGAGGCTTCTAAGGCCTTACTGCGGGCCTGTTCAAGCTCAAGGGCCTTGATCTCCAGCTCGGTGGTATAATCCTTGATCCTTTCTTCAGCGCGATAACCAGCCAGGGCGCTGGCAATAATCTCAACCACAACCCCGAGCAGAGAGAGCTCCTCCTGCCTCCATTCCCGCCTCTCCAGCACAGCATCAAAGCCCATAAATCCTGCCAGTTGCTCATTGATGATCACCGGCATACACAGCAAAGAGAGTATTCCCTGCCCTTTAAACCTGCGCTTCTCAGGCCCGGCCTCCTCCGGCATCTTATCCACATCGGGAATATGAAGAGGTTCCAGCCTTTGAAGCTCTTCCCTAAACCAGTCCAAATCCTCCAGGGGAAACTCCTTCATCTGGCTCCGGGGCTCAATCCCCTCACCACACCACTGATGGCTATTATCTACCCCACTGCCATCACCGGAAATGGTATAGAGGTAACTGCGATCAACCTCAAAAAAGTGACCTATCTCCTGCAGAGTGTACTTAATACTTTCATCGATCTCATGGTATGGGCTGGTGATAAAACGGGAGGAAATATGAGATATTCTTTTTTCAAACTCCAGCTGGTACTGCAGTCTGGCCTCTGCCTCTTTCTGTCGGGTTAAATCAACTGCCACCCCTGTATGCCTGATGATATGACCCTCTTGATCCTTGATGGGAAAGGAACGGGCCCAGATCCAGCGCAGGCTACCATCCGGCCGCACAATCCGGTACTCCAGATTAAAGGCCCCACCCTGCATGTACTGTTGAAAGTGTTCTAAAACCCTTTCCTGATCCTCCTGATAGACACTGGTGAGAAAGGTATCAGGGTGCTCATAAAGGCTCTCACAGCTTCTACCCCAGACCTCTTCATAGGCGGGACTGATGTAGAGCAGATCCCTGTTATCGGCTGAACGCAGCCAGAAGACCTCATTTACGTTTTCCGCCAGCTGCCTGAACTTCTCCTCACTCTCCCTGAGATCCTCCTCCATTTTCTTACCTTCGGTAATATCAGTATAAACTCCAAGAATACCATAGACCTCATTCTCCTCCGAAACCAGCGGTACCTTGGTGGTATCGATCCAGAGGCGGCTTCCATCCTGGCGCTGTAAGGGTTCAATAATATTTAATTTGGCTTCCCTGCTCTCCATCACCTCCCGATCATCTGCTATATAGGCCTCAGCTTCAGCCGGGAGCCAGGGAAGATCATGGTCTGTCTTGCCCACAATCTCTTCACTTTCCTCAAGTCCAACATGCCTGGCAAAGACACTGTTACAGCCCTGATAGAAACCCCGGTCATCCTTCCAGAAAATGGCCTGGGGAACTGAATTGAGGATGGTGTTTAGCCGGGCCCTGCTTTTTTCAAGCTCTCTTTCCATCTTCTTTCTGCTGGTGATTTCAGTGGCGATCCCATCGATGCGTACAGGTTCCTGGTCCTGGTTATAAATAAGTCGGTTTCGATCAATGATCCAGACAACCTTACCAGCAGGAGTAATAATCCGGTACTCCTCTTCAATACTGCCCTCTCTTTGCAGGCGGTCAAAGAAGTCTGCTGTAAGGTGCCGATCATCAGGGTGTATAATCTCCTGCCAGAGTAAAGGGTTATCCTTAAAATCATCTGCAGACAGACCGAAGATCTCTTCAATTGAGGGGCTGACATAGATAATATCCATCTCAGGCCAGGAGGCCGACCAGATAACATCCTCCACATCCTCCAGAATACTTGCCAGCTTCTCCTGACTCCTTCTTACCTCTTCCTCTGCCTCTCTGCGCTCAGTGATATCATAACCCACAGACTGAAACTCCAGCAGCTGACCCCCTTCATCGAAGAGAGGATAATCGGTCCAGCGCTGCCAAAAAATCTGACCATCCATCACCACCCGGTGTTCATAGGATACAGGCTCTGAACCCCGGCCAAGGGCTTCCAGGTGTTCCCGGATAGCCTGGCGGTCCCTGGATGGGACCAGCTCCAGAAATTTCTTCTCCCCGATATCCTCCTCTTGCAGGTCAAAGAACCTTAGATAAGCTGGATTGGCAAAGGTTAGGGTGGTATCAGGCAAAAAGCGGCAGACCAGCTCCTGCTGGGCATTGACTATCTCTCTGTACTGCTGAGGGCTTTTTTTCAGCTCCTCCTTCTCTCTTCTACCCCTGGTGATATCAACAGCACTGCAGACCACATACTCAACCTCATTCTTTAGATTAAGTTTGGGGGTGCGGGTAATGGACAGCAGGCTCTTTTCACCCTTAGCTCCTGTCACCCATTCCTCACTGCTGGTCTTTATTTTTTCTGTAAAGACCCGGCGGTTATTTAAAACAGCCTGCTCCGCTTCCCTTTCAGGCATCAGCTCCCACAGGCTTCCCTCTTGTAGCTGGCTCTTTTCTACCCCCAAAAATTGGGCATGGGAGTTATTTACTGCCCCATAGGTCTCTGCATCCTGCAGGTACCAAACCTGAGCCTCAATGTTATCCAGCAATAGCTCCTGTTCTGAGATAAGTGCCTGCAGCTTCTCCTCCCTTCTTCTCTGATCAGTGATATCACGGGCTGTACCGCCAATACTCTCCACCTCTCCCTCCTGATCAAAGATGGGCACCAGCTCCAGCTGAAAGTGCGCAGAAGTACCATCAGGCATGGGAATTAAAGTGTCGGTTACCTCCTGCTCTCCAGTCTCAAAAATTCGCTGCTGAAGCTCCCCCCATTCCTCTGTTACCTGCTCAGGAAAGCCCAGCTGACAATAATGCCTGCCTGTGATCTCTGCATGATCAAGACCCAGAGCATCACTGAGACTACTGTTAACTGCCCTCAACCTTCCCTGACCATCAAGGCTGAAGATATAATCAGAGGTGTTATCTACCAGCTGGAGATACTTGCTCTGGCTGGCAGCCAGCTCTTCCCTCTGATTTTTGATCACATCCATTACTCTGCCCAGACTGAGGCCCAGTATAAAATATATAATAAGGCCCTCCAGCAGGCCAGTAGTGAGGCTTAAAGAGTGTGCAAAGGGCAAAAGATAAGCTGTTATCATCATCACTGCACCGAAGAGCGCCCCGAAGAGTCCTCCCCAAAAACCCCTGGTAAGAGCCAGATAAAAAATAAGTAAAAGGCCCGCCGATCCACTGATAAAACCGGGAAAAAGAAAAAAAGAGATGATGGTAAAAAAAAGCAGCAAGATGGTTAATAGCCTGGAGGATTCAACCATCATGGCCTCCCCCCCTCCTGTAAGTATTTAGAAGCAAGCTTGAGAGAAAAAATTAGGACAGAATAATAAAGACTGCCCGATTTCCCCTCTCATTACAGTAGTAATAGAAATAATCAGTGGCGGCCATGGTAATCAGAAAACCCAGGCCCCGACCACGCACTGCAGCAACTTCTCTAACCCTCTCCAGCTCATCTTCTATGATGGCCGCCTTCCCCTTCCAGTCATAACCTGGGCCTTCATCCTCAATACTGACCATTAGATACTCGTCTCTTTTTTGAACCTCAACACGCACTTTCTTTT
>CAZXKH010000207.1:0-4382 GCA_964641385.1 uncultured Clostridia bacterium
GGAATATTGAAGTCAGGCTGACAAAACCCGGCTTCTTCTTGCACTCCAAGCTGGTACTTGCCGATCAGAGACTGGTTTTGATTGGCTCTCATAACTTCAGCTCCAGCAGTTTTTCCGGACCCGGGGAAACGAGTATCTTGATTGAATCCCCGGCTGTGGTAGGTGTCTACTTCTCCTACTTTAAAACCATCTGGGAAAAATCTAAAGCTTACCTGGGTTAACTCTCAGCGGGAGGTATGGGAGATGACAGATTATATTATCAATCAGCCCGGCTCCGATCAGACCCTTTTCCCCTCTGCAGCAGAGATTGAGCTGGAGGATAGACTGATCTTTAACCATACAGCTGAGGGAAGGGATGGAAGTATAATCGAATGGGAGCTGCCGGAGGACTATATAATCAAAATTGAAGCCCTTGGAGCACGGGGTGGTGGTTTAGAGGGTGGCCCTGGAGCCAAAGTATCAGGCCTTTTTGAATTAGAGGCAGGAGATAAATTAAAGATACTGGTGGGACAAATGGGACTTGACAGATATGGTGGATACAACAGTACCAGGGGTGGTGGAGGTGGTGGCAGCTTTGTAGTTGACAGTAACAACAATCCCCTGCTGATTGCCGGTGGTGGGGGTGGTTATGGAACCGGCACCAACCATGGCCTTGCAGCCTCTATCAATGAAGATGGGGTTGACGGAGAGAACAACCCCGGCTCCGGTGGCAGCCAGGGCAGTGGCGGGGATACAGGCAGCCTGTCCTATAGCGGTGCCGGTGGAGGAGGCCTTCTGGGGGATGGCGCAGATGGACCCAATGCCGGTGAAGGAGGTAAATCATTCCTCAATGGAGGAGAAGGTGGCTCCTCCCGGGAGGGAGGTGGAGGCTTTGGAGGCGGGGGTGGAAACGGATGGTACGGAGGTGCAGGTGGTGGTGGATACTCAGGTGGTGGTGGCTGTAATGGGGATGGCAGAGGAGGTGGCGGTGGAGGCTCCTATAACTGTGGTGCAAACCAGGATAACAAAGAGAGTGTTAATGAAGATCAGGGACAGATTATACTTACCATTACAGAGTTCTATGTTATTTCCGGCAGGGTAACTGTGGGGCCAGAGGGAGTGGAAAATGCCACTGTCTATGCCATTGATACTGATGAAAACCTGCTGCTGGGGCCCTTCCATACTGATAGCAACGGCTGTTATGAGATAGAGAGCGTTGTGAAGGGGAAAGAGTACCACCTTCTTGTACAGTATAAGACACATGAAAATAAATATCATTCCTCCAGTTATCCCTTTATAACTGCCGGAATCAAAGACAGATAACTGACAACAACATCAGCTGCAGGTGATAGTTATGAGTTATACGGCACCGGCCTACAATGAAGTTGACTTCAAGCTTAAAGAGTATCAACCCACAGCCTTCGATGAGGTTAACTTCTATCTCTTAGACTCTTTTGCCTTCTCCTCTGCTATCAGTGGTATGGAGCTAAAGCTGCTGGTCAGGCCAGATATAATCATCGCCTTAAGCTCCGCAACGACAAGTGGTCAGCTGGAGATCGAACCACTCCTTACCTCTTTTTCTGTAGCAGGCAATACTATAACATCAGCCTCCCTTGCCACTGATCTCTGGCAGGGTTACTTTAAAGGCCAGGTAAAAAAGAGAGAGGAAGCTGCTGAGGGAGCAAAGGTCTACCTGCTAAACTTACAGCAGATGAGAATAGAAAAGATCACCTGTGCCGATGATGAAGGAGAGTTTTTCTTCCAGGTGGACAGGAAAGTGCATTACCACCTCTTCTGTGAGTACAGGACTGATGAGGGCCCCTTTTATGCCAGGAGCCTCCCCCAGAGAATACCTGAAGATTTAAGTAAATTATAAGGAGTGGATATAGATGGCTGGAAATCTTTCCAATCAGGGTGAACACTTTGTACTGAACTTTCTCTTTCGGGGCACCGGAGCGGCCCTGGATAATGTTTACCTGGGTCTGGCAACCTCTCCCCTTGGTGATTCAGATACCCTGGCTACTGTGGATGAGGTTAGCGATGAAAACTACCAGCGACAGCCTATCTCCTTCGGCCCTCCGGAGCAAACAGGAGGTAAGGGTACAGTTGTCATTGATCAAGAGCTCTCCTTTCCCGCCTGGGAGGAAGATCAACCTGACCCTATTACCCATGCCTTTATTGCTGAGACTGCCTCGGGAACCACCGGTATGCTTCTGGCCTGGTTCCAGCTGGTTGATGCCGAAGAACCACTGGCCGGACAGGTGGTTGTGGTCCGTGAAGGTGATCTGATCTTCGATATCGACTGATCAGGGGTGAATGGCAAGATGGCCATTGAAATTAATGCTTACGCCTCCGTAGTTACCGGTGGTGAGCTGGAGCTTAATTACTGGAAAGGGATAATATCAGGAAAAGTAAAGCTGCAGGAGCAGGCTGTTGACGATGCCCTGGTAATTCTGATCAACTCCAGTCGTGATCGAATTGAGAATTACCTGACAACCGGAGCTGAAGGGCAGTTTGAGTTTATAGTTACTAACAGAGACCTCTACCACCTGATTGTGGAGTATAAGAATGAAGGCCGTGTTTACTCTGCTCTAAGCCGGCCCTTTCTGTCCCCTTCACCAGCAGGTGGTGATTGATTATGGCTCAGTTCTTTGATGGGACATTCCGCTCTCTATCATCCTATGATTTTGGTAAACAGCAGGTCTTTACTGAATGGGGTATCTTTACAGCCGAAGACTATCCACTGGAGCTTCTTACCCTGGCCTCCTCCAGCACCGGTATCATGCCTGATCCCTATGATGGATACATGGTCATTGCCCTGCTCTTTATGAACGTCTATGATCTGGAGAATGAAGACTGGGGCCATAACTGGGACTGGTACTCTGAGCGCGGTTATTATGCCTATTTTGATTATTATATTGACCATCAGCACCATCACAACATCAATGCCTCCAGGGCTTCACAACCCTTTCCCGGCAATGATATCTACCATAAATATTCCTTAGGCCAGTACTACTGGATCAGAATGAAAAGAGACTCCATAGACGGCGATCTCTATGTCAGAGCCTGGCCAGAGGACACAGAGGAGCCCACAGGCTGGAGCAGCATCAGTTCACACAGCGCAGCCAGTCACGAAGGTTATATTGCAGTGGGAATCGGCTCTGCCGGTAACTATACCGGCGAAGGGCCCATGGTGGCCAATTTTAGACTGGTGTCCTTAGGAACCAAAGGCGATCCCCCCTCACTGGCTGTTAAGGTCTCTTTTCTTACCTCAGTGTGGGGAAATATCAGGCCGGTAAAGAAGATGTACGGTTATGCCGACAGCTCCGCTTTCTGCCGAATTCTAACTCCCTACCGTGCCTGGGGTTCTGCTCACAGCCAGCTTAATGGTTATTTAACGACTGTAGAATGGATCTGCTTTAATCCGGATAATATAAACACTTCAAAAAACCTGGAGGGTACAGCTGATGACCTGGCTGGTGAACCTGATAATCCACCTGATCCCTGCTCCTGGCTTACTGCAATAAATCCTGAAGCAAGTGTTGTGCTCGGGGTCTCCTTTCCTGAGACAAACAGATTATTGTATGTAAATGGAATGGAAATATCATTCGGGCTTTACCTGCGCAAAAATTTGCAGGGTGGCCTAAACCCTCTCCTTCAGATCTATCTCCTGGAGGATGGTTATGAGATCAGAAGATCAAAAAAGATGCGGGCCTTCAGCCACCAGGGACAGCTGGTCTATTTCCGCTTCAACCCCTCTGAGCTGGAGGATATGACAGGCAGCAGTATTGAAATCATAGTAATCGGTGAGTCCTATGGCAAGAGCCAGGAACGTAGGACTGTGGAGTTTGGTGTGGTCCAGATGTGTGCTCCCTTTTTGGTTGAATAAAGGAGGTAAAAAAAAATGGCCAGGGGCACCGGGCAGCACTTTAATAAGGTTTTCTCTTCTCGGGTAGACAATGTAGTCTCCTCCAGAGCGAGAAGAACTGTTAGGCCCACCAGCAAGCAGCGTAAATCAAGGGATAGCTTTATCCGTGCCACCCTTTACTGGCAGGCACTGACAGAAGATGAGAAGGCTGATATCTACAGTGCAGCCAGGGATGTGCCGCAGAGATATTTTAACTACTTCATGCAGAAGACCATCGCCAGAAGGACTGAAGGAATAATACCAAAATACGGTTTTAAAGTGGAGGAGTTTAACTTCCCCGGCTCCAGGCCCAATGGTATTGCCACGGATGGATCGTACCTCTGGGTGGTGGATGGAGAAGAAAAGAGTATCTATCAACTGAGTTTTGATCTTGATCAGGGGTTAACCACTACAAATCTTTATCCTGCTCCCGGTGAAGACCCGGGAGGGATGACCTTTGATCACAGCAACCTGTGGCTCTGTGATGGTGTCACCG